>DATJYD010000394.1:0-5311 GCA_035499755.1 Fimbriimonadaceae bacterium | reverse complement strand
TCAAGATCGTCAAAGGCGGCGCCTCCGACCCATCCGCCTCCAGCGCCAACTACACCTGGCCCCTCCCCGCCGGCTCCAGCCTCGACAAGAAGCTGGCCGCCAACCTCGACGTCTGGGTCCAGACCGCCGGCAACTACTCCGCCCAGGAGTGGGTGTGATGGCCGACTTCGGAGGGGGCCAGATCGGCCCCGTCACCCCGATCATGGACAGCCCGCTCGACATCCGGGCCGCCTTCAACAGCCCCGGCGTCGTCACCCAGACCGTCGCCAACCAGCGCTTCGCTGGCCCTGGACCGAACGCCGAGACCGCCAGCCTCGTTAACATCGCCACCCCTGGCATCGGCATGTCTCTTGGCATGATCATCGGCAACAGCCAGATCCTACTCCTACAGAACGGAAGCCTTAAGATCTACTTCGATGAGGGCCTTCCTTCCGCGCACACTGAGGAGATCCCACTCTGCAACCTCTGCATGCTAATCACCCCTCTCGCGTTGAACGCCTACAGCCCTCACACTGACCTGTTCGGCGGTTCTGTCAACGCCGCCGCTGCCCCAAGCTATGGCAACAACGCTCTGTCCACTCCCGGGTTTTCGTGGAAAAGCATCGCATGGTGGCTCACTGCTGACCAGGCCACCGGTGGCTTTCAGTTCAGCATCGACGAACCAATGCCCTTCGCTAAGATCAGGATCACGCTGAAGAACTACACGTCGACAGACTACAGCGGCCAGTTCCTCACCTGGTGCAACTTCGTTTACACCCCTACCTTGACGACTACAAAGCAGTTCAAGGCTTACAGCCTCCCATTTGCTTCAAACGCATCCTACACGTACAGCTCGTTTGACCAAGAGCTGCAGGCGACCACTGGTGGCGACACGAGCGGAACCGGGGCGACCAATGTCGGCTCCTACACACAGTTCGCTGTAACAGACAAGGGGTGGCTTCTGGACCATCTCTGGCTCGTGAAGGGCGATCTCGTGCCCGGCCTCGGTTCGCAAAACAACAGCTATCTCGAACGAGACTTCACGGTCTACCGGGACGGTGAAACCGCCGCAAGCTACCACTGGACAGGCACCGAGGACTACTTCAACGACTCGTTCTACAGCGCGATGATGGGGCCTCGTCAAGTTGACCTCAACGACTTTGTGGCATTTTCTACGTGCAGTTCAGGCGGGGCTCGCGATTCTTGCTACATTGCTGTAAAGCGATTCCCAACGCCAATCCGGTTCAACACTTCGTGCCTCCTACAATGGGAGGCCCTGTGGGACACAACCCTGGTCGTGGCTAAGACGCAACGCAGTTCCACGATCTTCTGGATGAGGGACATTTGAGATCATGCCAAGACCATTCTTCTGCACAAGTAACCTGCAGGCAATCTGCCAAGACTACGTCCCGACCCTGCAAGGGGCCACAGACAATCCCACTTCGGTTGCCTATTCCAAGCAGTCAGGGGTCTACGAGAAGATAGGCAACATTTGCTTCTTCGTCGTCAGCATCGTCACCACCTCAATGTCGAAAACGACCTTGACGGATACCGTTCGCATTTCTCTCCCAATCGCTTCGGCAAGCCTACCGTTTACAAACCATGACACGCCGTGCCCGGCGATGACCAAAAACGCCACCCCGGCGAAGAACGGCAACTACGGCCTCGTCCCAAAGGGGGCGCAGTACGTCGAAATCCACTACAACCCGAGCGGGGCAAGCGCGGAGCAGGCGCTTACCTACGGCGCCGCCGACCTCGGAAACCTGACGAACACGATCACGTTCGACGTCTCCGGTTGGTACTTCATCAACGCTTAGCCGTCTGGCGGCCACTCCTGTCCTGGACACCACCTTCTTCCCAGCCGGACCTCCCCGAGATCCCGCCAGGTTGGGTGGCGCCGATCGGGCAGTCTACAGATTACCGACACCCGGCCGTACTATCTGGAGGATCGTGGGATCGTCGCGACGTTGCTCCCGATGCATTCGGCCCCGTTCAACCCGCTAATCTGAACGTGGCCATCACGAGCGCACGGGACAAGATCCGGGAGCACGACGTCGGCGCAATTGCGCACGGTCACTGCTCCGTCGATTCCCACAACGACAAGTTCAACCCCTCGGATCGTTTTTCCGGATGGCATTTGCCGAGACCGCTGAAAGGCTCCGGTCTTCATCGCCGATACGTCGACGACCGGAGAATTCAGGGCGCGGCCAACCTGGGCAGGCAGGAAATACGCGGTCGATGCGTAGGGCGAAGCAGCCCAACTGGGCGCGAACGCGCCGAGTGCCTGTGGAAACCCATTTCGCCAGATATACCGCCCTCCAACCGAGTCCGGCACCAAGATAACCGCCGGAGACGGGCTTGGCCGGTTCGTGGCGAACCACCTGATGGAAGCGGCGCACGAGTCTCCCGCCGAGCGGTACAAGACGCCGTTTAAGTATATGAACAAGGCGCCGCAGGCGACGAACGCCACTGCCGCCGTTCGCACGGCCGGCCGACAGAGATACGGCGCGGCCGAGAATGACAAAGCTATTGCGGCGAACGCGGAGGGCAGGTACATAAGCCGGCCGTTCTCCGGCGAAAAGGGCTGGATCGCAAGGAAGCAAACGGCTATTCCCGAAACCAGGAAACCCGCTACCGGAACTGCGCTAGAGGGCCTCTGCGTTGGCCCTTTCGTGCACCGGGCCAAGCACCACGTGCCGGTTCCCGCGCAGACAAGCACCGGGATCATAATCACCCAATCGAGCGCAGTTAGCTTCGGCACCGAGTGCCCGAGCAGGATGCCGAAATCGACGGGGAAGGCCGGCCGAACAGACATGATGGCCAGCCGAACAACTCCCTTCGCCGCCTCGACCGGAAGGTGGGACTGGGTTCCATAGGGCAACTCGGATGAGACAACCCGCGACCGTAGCGCGGCGGTCGCCGAGACTGCCAAGAATCCCAACCCCGAGGCGATCCAGCCGATCTTCGCGCGCCCGGCGTCCTTCCGCTCAAAGAAGGCGACCGCCGCGAAGAAGAGGAAGAAGGCGTAAGTCGACTCCTTAGAGAAGCAACCCAATGCGAGCAACCCCACCGAAGCGAACGTGAGCGGGATCCGCCGCCGATCGACTGCGGCCATGAACGCGAGCACCGAAGCCAAAACGAAGAAGCCAGCGAGAAGATCTCCACGAGCAGAAATGAAGAGGATCGCCTCGACGTTGCTCGGCGCCGTCAGAAAGATCAGGGCCGCCAGGGCGGAGATGGCTCGCTTGGTTCTCGCTTCGATCTCAGGATTTCGGCGGAGCAGAGCCTGCGAGACGAGAAAGACGAGCCCCGCATTAAGCGCGTTTAGGACGAAGCTCGGAATGCTGTAGGCCCAACTGTGCCAAGGCCCGGCCCAACTGTTCAGCCAGAGCGTCGATGAGACCATCGGGCGAAAGAACGAAGTGGGAGGATGCGTCCACATTCCAAATGGGCCGCCCGCCACCAGGTGCGACAAAACGTCCCAGTCGTCGGCTAAGAATCCATTCCCGGCGAATGGAAGAAAGATGATCAGGGATAGAGCGAGTAGCACCCACCACGTCTTCGAACCGCCGCCGGTCCCTGGCTCGGAGCTTGATCGGTTCATTCGAAGTTAACCCCGTCGGCAAGGGCATGGGCGCCGAGCCTGCTTAGAATCCAAGTCCCATGTCCGGAGATGGAGGTAGCAAGCCGTTTCGCTTCTGCGTTTTGCTTCGGGCGCCGGCCCGTCAGCGAGCGTTGACGTAGCTGTACATCATGCTCGCAACGACAAACAGGATCATGAAGATCGCTATAAACGCGACCATCGCCCAGTCCCGCGGCCCGTCCTCTTTCGCCGCGTGGTAGGGCCGCCCATCCGGCAACGTCTCCCCGTATCTCGCAGTCTCCTCTCTGCGCACACCCTATTCTACTGCACGAACCGTGCCCAGGCTCGCCGCCCGATCCCCAATCGCTAGTCGACGGGCCAGTCGTTGTAGCCGTGCCGTCTCAACAGCGGAGCGAGGTGCTCTTTCATCCTCGGCTCGTCCAGCTTGGGAAGGTCGGTTTCTTGAAGCGCCAACAGGTGGGCCGGAAAAGCCGTCGGCGTCGCGTCGTCCGAGGCGCCCTTCCATAACTCGATTACGCAGTCCATCACCTTGGGCTCGCTTTCCCTGGCGGCGATCGCCTCCAGCCTCGGCATGATCTGCCGACCATATTCCCGGAAACTCCAGTGCCTGATCCCGGGATCGTTCCAATCGGGCGCGGTCCGCAAATGACCGGCGGGAAGCTCGATGATCGTTCCCGTGGCCGAACACCCATTAGGCATCTTGGCGAGCAACCCGGCCAAGATGCCGAATTCGTCCCAAGGGCCGCTGTCGATCTCCTCGAGCCAGTCGAGAAAGAAGTCGATCGTCGATGCGTGAACGCAGGTCGGCTGCACGTAGCGCAGCTCCCTGATCTCCTCGTACCCGAGCAAGCGTCTCCGCCTTACGAGATCCTTGTTGATCCTTCGGCTTCCGAGATTCAAAAGCCCGGCAAGAATGCCGCATCGCGCAGCCGAGCTCCCCTCATCGAATATGTCCAGCAGAGCGCGCCTCGTCTTCCCGACGAATCCGGCATCCGAGGCTGCTAGCTCCTCAGTCGCGAGCGCGACGACATGGGGATCTGGGTCGAAGTCGACCACGGGCCACATCGCGGAGGCGGGAGTGCTTCCCTTCATCACGAGTCCCCAGACCGCGAGAACCATGTCGCACCGGTCCCAAGTCGACGAGCGCTTGTCAAGATGACGGTAGAAGCGCCCTATCTCAAACCAGAGCTCGGGGCGGCCATCGCCGAAGGCCACCATCGCCGATGCGCCCAAGTCCAGGACCTCTTCGGCGCTGAACTCCACATAGTTCTCCCGCAAGAGCGCCTCGTCGATCTCGCCCTGCTCGAGGAATTCGGAAAGTCGTTTCGCGGGCTTGCGGGACACCCCTAACTCCTTCGGCCGGGGCTGCGGCCCCGCCACCCGTATTATCCCAGGATTGGCCCCCACCCTTCAGCCCACACCAAGAATCCAGCCGTCGTCGATCGCAGGTCGGAATCGCCGGACTTCGACGCCTCGAGCGATCGCGGAGGGTCCGGCCAGTTCTAGCCTTTCGGAAGTCCATGCCTCAACAGCTCAGGTCGTCCGAGCCCGGCGGCTGACGCCAACCTGCGCTGTTGAGGCTAGATCGTAGCTACCCAGAGCCTTCAGAAGATCTCTACGGGTCCGATCCGCCGATCAGTCCGACCTGTCCGCCAGACGCCTCTCGAATGCCGGCGACCCTCTACCCCGAGGACCCCAACCCCATGCCAAATCCCCAACCCTCGCCCC
>DATJYD010000393.1:0-3604 GCA_035499755.1 Fimbriimonadaceae bacterium | reverse complement strand
CCGATCCATGCCCTGGGGTCCCAAAGCGGCGCGGGGCCGTCTCAACCTCACGCTCAGACCCCGGGACCTCGCCCCGCACCGATCCATGCCCTGGGGTCCCAAGCGGCGCGGGGCCGTCTCGACCTCACGCTCAGACCCCGGGGCCTCGCCCCGCACTCGGAGAGGGGCCCGAAGGGTTAGCGTTCGATCTCGCGAATGCGGCTTCCCTCGGTAACGTGCGAGTCCCCGCCGCGTCCACTATTTGTGCGACTTCCCGGCATCATCGGCGCCACCCTGGCCCTCGCGAGTCCCGCCGCCTGTCAGCAGTTCGCGAGGCCGAACTTGCGGATTTCGGTCGACCCGTCGACCGGGCGGATCATCCGCCTCGATGCGAACAAGGCGCCCGCCGAAGTCGTCCTCAGCGAGCTCCTGGCCGTCGCCCGCCGAGGGTATCCGGCGAACTACCTCGGCGAGGAACCCATCACGCTCACTCTACGCGACGTACCCTTCGATGCCGCGCTGCGGCAGATCGCGAGCCTGGTTCACGCTTGGGTCGACCGGTTCGGCGACACATACGCCGTCGGCAATCCCGACGATCGCCGCGTCCTGCACCGCTTCCAAGCGGTCGACGAGGATGTGGTTACCGCCGTGCAACGCCTGATGAGCGATGCCGGGCAGCCCTATGCCCTTTCCACCGATGTCCGGGGGAACGTAACCGTCGACATCAGTGACTGCAACCCTGAACAGATTCTCACGGCGATCCTTGGTCAAGTGGGTGCACAGTACCGGATCTTCGCCGGCACGTGCCAGATCCTTCCGAACAACGTGCCCTTTCCCTCCCCTCCCAACGACGACGGCGTCGACGGAGCCGAGGCGCTGCGTAAGCTCTTCACCCGCTGGCATGTCTCCTGCCGGATCGATTCTGATGTCGCCGGGAATGTCCGCTCGAGCCTTCTCGACCACCCCAACTGGGCTACGGTCGGCCAGATCGCGGACCAGCTCGACGCCGATTTCCAAAGAGTCGACGACTTGTACGTCGTCTATCGCAAGAGCCATGCGCCGAAAGGGCCAACCTACCGGCTCGTGCCCAAGTTCGTGGACAAGAGCAAAGCGTCCAACAAGATCGTTCCCTTTATCTTCGTCGATGAGGCCGACATCCAGGACGTTCTTCGAGAGCTCATGAACTGGGCCGGTCTCCGATGCAAGATCGACCCGTCGGTTCAGCATTCGGTCACCTTGACGATGATCGCTGGGACCCTCCGCGATGTCCTGCGGAATCTCCTGCGTCAAGCCGAAGCCACTTATCGGATCGTCGGCGGCGTCTACGAGTTCATTCCCATCCTCGAGCGAGGGCCGCCCTGATTTCCCTGGCGCATGCCTCCCTGAGGGTGGGTCGAACGGAAACCCCGCTAAAGCATGCAACCCGGGCCCCCTCGACCCGTCCTACGGTTGTGCGACCCGCGATGCTAATCGTCGCCGTCTTCGCGATCCTGAGACCGACCTTCGGCCAAGACTTCGCGTCGCCGAGCTTTCAGATCTCCTTCGACCCCTCGAACAGCCGGCTTCGCCACCTGTACGCGACGCGAGCCGATCCTCGTGAGATTCTGAACGCGCTCCTCAAGCTCTCCGGGCGGCGCGGGGTGGTCGCCGAGTCGGTTCACGGCGCCGTGACCCTCTCGATTTCCGATGAGGCCCTCGACGCCGCCTTTGGCGAGGTCGCCCGTGCCGGCCACGCCGGCGTCGTTTTTGCCGACGGCCGGTACGTGTTCACGGACGATGGAACCCGCGGGCCGTTTCATGGATTCCATGCCCGCCAAGAAGACGTGCGCGTCACGATCCAGCGCCTGATGAAGCTCGCCGGTAAGCCGTACATCATGTATCCGGAGGTGCAGGGCGCCGTCTCCATCGATGGCGGAAGCCTGGGGCTGGACGCACTGCTTGGCGCGATCCTTGGCCAGGTCGACGCCACCTGCCGCTACGCCTACGGCTACTACCAGATCGTTCCGAGTCCCGATTCTCCCGCGATGACGCCTGCCCCCTGGCGCCCCGGCCTACCCGGTCAGCCGTGCTTTGGCGAAGTGATGAGATACGTCTGCGCGAGGCTTGGGCTCTCGCTCGACATCGACCCCGATCTGAGTCGAGATCGGACCTTTCGCGGAACGAACCTCGATTCCGGACGAGCGCTCGACGATCTGACCGCCTCGAACGACTGTCGCTATTGGATCCATCGGGGCGTTTGTAGAGTCTATCGCCCAACTCCGCTCGACGATTCCCCCGCCATGCTCGCCCCTCCTTACGGAACGGAGTGCAGCGTCGAAGACCTGCCTGGTCCCGTTGTCCCAAGCCTGGATCTCGACTGCGTGGATTGCCGCGACGCTCTCGGCAACCTAATGAGGCTGGCGAAGTTGCCTTACTCGCTCGGCCCGGGCGTCCAGGGCACGGTTACCGTCAATCTGAGGAACGTTCGCTTCTCGACCGCTCTGACAAATGTCCTGAAGCAGGTCGATTCGATCGTCTGCCGGGAGGGGGACACCTACGTCTTCCTGCGGAAGAACCGCCGGACGGATCCTCCCATACTCCAGCCGCTCAGCTCGCGAGGTCGCTGAACGCCTTCCGAACTCCCTGCGCGAGCCGCAACGCATCGCCTTCCGCTTCGAAGCCGATCTCCATCGTCGAGTTGTCGAGAGCCGAAATAGAGTCCAGAGAATTGCCGGTCCTGCGCAGAGCGTCGATCGCGTCCTGCAGCTTCGCCCGATCGACGACGAGCAGGCCGCTGAGCTGGGTCTGCCCGCAGGGACAGCCGCCAAAGGAAACCCACGATCGTCCCTTCGTCCCCCCCATGACCTCCGAGCCGCCCACCTTGGAGACGGCGAACCCGAGATTGAGGGACACGGCCTGCCAGTCGACGACCGGTACCTTGCCCGTTCGCAAGAGCCCCTCGCTGACGAACCGGTCCTTGCCCAACTCCTCGAGAGCCCGCTTGATCGTCAGGACCAGCTTGACCTCGTCGCCTTGACCGCGAAAGCGGATAAAGTACAGCCCCGGCGTCTCGCCCGCGAACCGGTTGCTGAGCCACTCCACGTCGAGACCGCCGATCCGCAAATCGTCGACGACCGGATCGATCTCTTGCTGGATCGCGCAAATCTCTCCCTCGGCCGCGCATTGCGGCTCCGGGCCGGAGAACCGGATCGTCGAGAGTAGCCCCATCTGTGGCGCCATCACCATGCCCGCCGCGTTCTGGACCTGTAAGTCGGTCCGATAAGCCGTGACGACGCATCCCCCTTCCACCACCCGCGCCCGGACGCCAAAGGTCTTGACGACGGCTGCCCAGGGATTGGACTGAGTCGCGGCCGAGGCCAGCGAGGCGAAAATGAAGGTGAAGGACACACATCGGAGGAGCCCCATGGTCTGGAGTATGGCCTGCTAAAGATGGAGGTGATGGAGGTGATGAGGTGATGATTGATGATTGATCCCCCAAGGTGGCGTCTCGCCGATTCTCCGCGAAGTGCCTCGTTCCGACCTCCATCACCTCATCACCTCATCACCTCATCACCCCATCACCTCATCACCCTATCACCCCATCACCTCCATCACCTCATCACCCTATCACCCCATCACCTCCATC
>DATJYD010000392.1:0-4163 GCA_035499755.1 Fimbriimonadaceae bacterium | reverse complement strand
GGTATTGGGGGCCGTCGATTTCTCCCTGGAAGCGGTTCTGGCCGTGCTGGTCGACGCCGACGAGGAGCTTGTAGTCGTTCTGGGGGATCGGCTCGCCGCCGCCGTCGCCTTCCACGAACATCCAGGAGCGGTCCCAGAACGCGTGCCACCCATTCATGGTTCGCTTCAGCGGCTGCTGGCCTGTCGACCGGCGGTCTTCCTTACGCACGAGATTCAGCCATTCGCCGGCGGTCGCGGTCTGAGCGGAGGCGGTGGCGATGCGAAGGTCGAACCGCTTCAGCGGATGGATGGAGGCGATCGCGCGGTCGCCGCGGGGGCCGAAGCCGGCGGCCTGCATCGTGCCGCCGAAGGTGCGATGGAGGATCGGGTCGAACGTGCCGGGCAGGCCCGTGAGGCTTTGGTTCGCCAAGACCTGGGGGACGACCGAGGTTTCGTTGCGGTGATACCAGGTGACGCCGGGCGTGCCGCCAAGGAACACATCCGCGGATTCGATCAGCGGGAACGGGGCGTCGTGGGTCGTCCAGGACGAATATCTCTCTTCCTTGGGCAGTTGGCGGGGCGCGTTGCGCCAGCATTCGACGCTCGCGGTGACGGAGACCGGTTTGGCGGAGGAGCCGAGCACGTGGATCACGTTGGCTCCCGAGTCCACGTAGACGGTCATCTTCGAGCCGCCACCGGCGATGGTGATCGTGCCGTCGTGAAGGTGGAGGTGCTGCGCAAAATCCCTGCCGGTGAAAGCGGGGGGCGAGAGGTGGACGCGGATGCGGCCGAGCTTGAGGAAGCGGCTGATCTCGCTTAGCGCGTCGGTGCGGGCGATGTAGAAGAGGAGGTCGCCGGTCTTGTCCTCAACCCAGACGTTGAGGACGACCTCGCCGTTGCCGATCGGCATCGAGCCGGCCGCGTCGACGGAGGGGGTGCGCCAGATCACGTCGCAGTCTTCGAGTTTGGAGACGGGGAGGTTCGGAAGCGTGGAGGCCATCAGCACGATGTCTCAGTATGACGTCGGGTAGTAAACTATCGAAGCCGCAGTGAAGATGAACCGCCAGTTCTTGAAGGAATGCGCGCAGGGCCATGCCGAGGTCGAGGCTTTGGATGCAGCCCAGCGTCGCAATCTAACACCTCGCCAGAGGCTTGAAGCGCTCGACCGAATTTGGTCCATGGCGTCTGAGCTTGGGTTGTCTCGCCCGGCCGAATCGCTGGACCTGCAGGTCAATGAGAGATGGGCGAGACTGCGCTCTGCCCTCATCGGTCCTTGAGCAACCTCCCGGGTGCCTCCGTTCAGCACTTGGTCACGACCCTTGACCGGTTGGGACTCGAGTTCTCGATCGTCGGAGGCGTCGCGGTGGCCCTGATTTCGACGCCGAGGTTTACAGCAGATATCGATGCCGTTCTCCTCAATATCGACGATCGATTGGAGTGGCTCGTGGCTGAACTCGCCCAGGCCGGCTATTCCGGTCGAACCTCGGACCCTGTCGCGTTTGCGCGCCGGACCCGCGTCCTGACGCTTGTAGACCCCTACGAGGTCGGCATCGACCTCATGCTGGGTCTCTTACCTTTCGACGAAGACTTGGTAAGGAAGTCGAACCGGGTCCGAATTGAAGGCGACCTCGACGTTCCGGTCGCGTGTGCTGAGCACCTCGTGGTGATGAAAGCAGTTGCATGGCGGCCCAAAGATGTCGAGGATATTCGCCAGATCGTCCTCGCGAATCCCTCTTTGGACAAGCGCTATGTCATGTCGACCTTCTCGGAGTATGCGGAATTGCTCGAAGAGCCGGAACGCATAGGCGAACTTGCCCGACTTCTCGGGCCACAGGACGGGTCGGACGGGTTGGACCGCTAGGAAGGGGCTACCGGGGCGGTCTTGAAGACCGCGGGCGGGCCTGCTTAGGCGCTAGAATGGAGCATGAAGGCATTTCTGATCTTCATCGGGGCGACCGCTTTAGCTCTTGGATCGGCGGGCATGGAGGCCCACGGCATTCTCTTTACGACTGCTCTTGGAGCCGTGCAGTTTGGGGTGATCTGCGCGATCGCGTACAGGCTCTTTGTTGAGATGCCGCAATCCAAGTCGGGATGAGTACGATCTCGATCGTGTCTTCAACCGGGTGTCTTCCCGGCTTCAGGCAATAGGGGAGTCGGGACGGCGGGCCCGTCCCGGGCCCAATGCCCAATTCACTAAGGATAAGGTCGGAAACGCCTGCCCAACCAAGTCAGGCGCAAAGAGGTGAAGGTTGCGATACTCATGCCGCACCGGCATCAGGTAACCCCCTCATGCCTTCTCCGCCGCCCCCGCCCACGCTGACCCGCAGCACCGTCCGTCCGATAGTGATCTCGTCCGAATCGGATAGCTTGCAATGGCTACGGGCCCTCGCCCCGTTCACAAAGGTCCGACATCGCGTCGGCTCCGCAAAGGGCTAAGGCCCCGACCGCGGCCCCAACGATTCCGGCTAACGCCCCGTATCCAAGGCCCCGTTTCTTGGTAAGTATGAAGGACAACGGCCCGCAGACCAGGCCGCCCGTCAGCGAACTGCTGAGCCAGCCATACGTGGTCCCAAGTCCGAAGTGATCCGCGACCCTCGCACTGTCTAGCGGAGCGTACGGCAGGTATGGCTGCGCCAAGATCCATGCAAGTGCAGCGCCGAGAGCCGCCACTGCGGGCAGGAGTAACGTCTGTAACAACGGCTGTGGGCAGCGCGCCGTGGTCGCTGGTCGTCTCCGAGCCACCGCATCCGCTTTAGAGGTCGTCGGCGTCACTCGGACACCACGCAGTCTCGACCTGACAACCGACGCACCGCGTCGTTACCAGCCGGACCGCTCTTGACTCGATCGACCACTCCGTATCCATTTTAGCGCCGATCTCCAAAGCTGCCGGCCGGCTGGAAGAGAGGGTCTTGCCACGTCTCAAAAGGGGAACAAGACCGGGACGGTCTTGAAAACCACGGGCGGGACGCCCGTGCCACGTCAGACCTCGACGATGGTGGTGAGGACGAGGGGGCGGAGGGAGGCGCGCTTGTGGATGAAGCGGCGGACCGCATCCTGGGCCTCGTGCTTGACGGCCGAAGTGTCGCGAATCTCCTCTCGGGATAGATCGTTGAGGGCGTCCACCAAATAGTTGAATGCCTGGTCGATCAGGCCGTCCGGGCCGTGGAGGCCCTTCGCCTGCAGGATGGGGTCGCCGACGAGCTCGCCGTGCTCGGGGTCGATCGCGATCGTGAGCACGACGAGCCCGTCGTTAGCCACGTTATGCCGGTCGCGAAGGACCTCGTCCGGGACGCCCGGTGTGCCGCTCGAATCCACGAGCACGCGACCGCAGGGCACGGGCTCGCCGAGATGGGCCTCGGTCTCCGTGAACACAAGCGGGATGCCGGCCGCCATCGTAAAGATCCGATGCTCGGGGAAGCCCATTCCTTTGGCGATCCCGTTGTAGAGATGCTGATGGCGGGGCTCACCGTGGACCGGGGCGATGTAGTACGGCCGAGTCAGGTTCACCATCATCTTCAGCTCCTCCTGATACGCGTGGCCGGAGACGTGGATATGGTCGGCGCTCTGATAGATGACGTTGCAGCCCTGACGGAACAGGCGGTTGACGGTGCGCCAGATAGCGCCCTCGTTGCCGGGAATCGGGCGGGCCGAGTAGACGAGGGTGTCGCCGGTCTTGATCTGGAGGCGGCCGTAGGTTCCCTTCGACATCTGGACGAGCGCGCTCATGGGCTCGCCCTGGCTGCCGGTCGTGAGCACGGCGATCTGGTTGTCCGCGTACTGGGACATCTCGTCGAGGTTGATTTTGATCCCCTTCGGGATTTTGATGTAGCCGAGGCGGTTGCAGATGTCGAGGTTCTGCTCCATCCTCCTGCCGACTACGGCGACCTTGCGGCCCATTTCGGCGGCAACCTCGCAGAACTGCTGCATGCGGTGGATGTTGCTGGCAAAAGTCGTGAGGAGGATTCGGCCGGGGGCGGTCGCGAAGGCATTCTTCAGACCCTCGGCAACAAGCCGCTCGCTCGGGCCCCAGCCCGGCCGCTCGACGTTGGTGGAGTCGGAGAAGAGGCAGAGCACGCCCTCCTGGCCGATTTCGCCGATGCGGGTGATGTTGGTGAGCTTATGGTCGACGGGGGTGAAGTCGAACTTGAAATCGGCGGTGAAGAAGAGGTGCCCGTGCTTGGTAC
>DATJYD010000391.1:0-7264 GCA_035499755.1 Fimbriimonadaceae bacterium | reverse complement strand
CGTCGGATCGATCACCGAATCGGACATTCTCCTCGCCAGCGCCGCGAACGCGATCGTCGTCGGCTTCAACGTCAAACCCGAGCCCGGCGCCAAGAAGGAAGCTGAGCGCCGCAAAGTCGAGATCCGCACCTACACGATCATCTACGAGCTGATCGAAGACATCGAGGCCGCCGTCAAGGGAATGCTCGAGCCGAAGTTCGAGGAGCAGTACCTCGGCACGGTCGAAATCCGAATTCGGTTCAGCTTTGGCCGGAAGGGCGTTATCGCGGGTTGCTACGTGACGGAGGGCAAGGTCATCCGAAACGCAAAGTGCCGGGTGAAGCGAGGCAGAGATCAGATCTACGAAGGTCAGATCGCATCTCTCAAGCACCTGAAGGACGACGTCCGCGAAGTCACGATGGGCATGGAGTGCGGCATCACCTTCGAAGGCTGGGAAGACTTCCAGGAAGGCGACATCATCGAGGCCTATGAGATGGTGCAGGTCAACGCCTAGCTTTGAGACTCTAACCACCGCAAACACCACGGGGCACTACCGGTCTCCTTAGCTGGGACCGCCGGCGTCCCGCCGGCAGGCACGGGCTGGAAGCCCGTGCTACCTATCGGCTGGAAGCCGATGCTACACGCGAGCGCCTTGCCCGACTCCCCGCGAATCGAGTTTAATCCTCAGAGAGAAGCATGGATCCTTGCCAAGAGTTCGATATCCTCATCCGCGCGAAATATCCCATCATCTACGTCGCCTCCTGGGAGGAGGCGCGGGTTGAAAACGCGCTTCGGAAGGTCTGCGCGCCCCTGAACCGCACCCTCCACACCTGGACGATCACCCAGGGGATGCTGCCCCCGGTGCCCAATATCCGTGCTTCGACGACCCTCCCCGGCGAACTGGAGGCCCTCGCCCAGGTTCACGAGGCCCCCGAGTTCACCGTGTTCCTCCTCAAGGACTTCCACGTTTACATGAAGGACTCGCGGGTCGTGCGGCTCCTGCGAGATCTCGCCATCAGGCTGCGAGGCAAGGCCCAAACGCTCGTCCTCATGGCCCCGGTTCTGAATCTGCCCGCCGAGCTCGAAAAGGAAGTCACCGTCATGGACTTCCCGCTGCCAAACGCGCAGGAGATCGAAATGGAGCTTGACCGGATCATCGAGTCGGTGAAGGACAACCCAAAGGTCGATCCCAACCTGACGCCCGAGCAGCGCGAGCTGATCGTGAAGTCCGCCCTGGGGCTGACCCTCGAAGAAATCGACTCGGTCTTCGCGCGCTCGCTCGTCGAAAAGAAGAAGTTCGACATCGACGTGGTCCTGGAAGAGAAGCAGCAGATCATCCGCAAATCCGGCTTGCTCGAATACTATCCGGCCCAAAACCACCTCGCGGACGTCGGCGGCATGGAGTTGCTCAAGGATTGGCTCGACAAACGCTCCGCCAGCTTTACCGACAAAGCTCGCGACTTCGGGATTCCCGCTCCAAAGGGGATCTTGCTCATCGGAGTCCAGGGATGCGGAAAGTCTCTCTTGGCGAAGGCGGTTGCTGCCGAGTGGAACCTGCCGATGCTCAAACTGGACGTCGGGCGGATCTTCGGCTCTCTCGTGGGCCAGAGCGAGGAAAACATCCGCAAGGCGATCTCCGTCTCCGAGTCGGTCGCCCCATGCGTCCTCTGGGCGGACGAACTGGAAAAGGGCTTCGCCGGCGTGAGCGGCAGTGGGGTTAGCGATTCCGGTACGACTGCCCGCGTCTTCTCCACCTTCCTCACTTGGATGCAGGACAAGACCAAGCCGGTTTTTCTCATCGCGACCGCAAACCAGGTCAGCGCCCTCCCTCCGGAAATGCTGCGGAAAGGGCGATTTGACGAGATCTTCTTCGTTGATTTGCCCGATCTGAAGGAGCGCCAGCAGATTGTTACGATCCACTTGGAAAAGCGAAAGCGCGATCCCAAGAAATTCAAGCTGAAGGCATTGGCGACGGCGATGAAGGGTTTCAGCGGAGCCGAGATCGAGCAGGTGATCGTCGGAGCCTTGTTCTGCGCCTTCGACGCCGGCCGCGATCTGACCCAGGAGGATATCCTGGCCGAGGCTAAGGCGATCGTTCCCTTGAGCGTGATGATGCACGAGGAGATCGACGAGTTACGCACTTGGGCGGAGATGCGAACTCGGCCGGCGAGCAAGCAGGACGGCGACTGACGACTCCCGCGCTAGTAAACTCCGCGAATGTCCATCCGCCCAGATGCTCGCGGGCGATTCGGCGCCTATGGCGGCCGCTTCGTTCCGGAAACCCTGATCCCCGCCATCGACGAACTCGAACAGGAGTTCGACCGGGCTTGGGCGGACCCCGCCTTCCACAAGGAGTTCGAACGGTATCTGACGGAGTTCGTGGGTCGCCCGACGCCGCTGACCGAGGCGAGGCGGCTGAGCGAAGACACCGGCCTCCATGTCGTCGTCAAGCGCGAGGATCTCAACCACACCGGCGCTCACAAGATCAACAACGCGATCGGCCAGGCCCTCCTCGCCATGCGGATGGGCAAGAAGCGGATCATCGCGGAGACCGGGGCCGGGCAGCACGGAGTCGCTACGGCGACCGCCTGCGCCTTGTTCGGCTTGGACTGCGAGGTCTACATGGGGGAGGAGGACTGCGCCCGCCAGGAGCTGAACGTGTTCCGCATGAAGCTTCTTGGAGCCCTGGTTCATCCGGTGAGCAGCGGGACCAAGACCCTCAAGGACGCCCTGAACGAGGCGATGAGAGACTGGGTGACGAACGTGCGAACGACCCACTACATCATCGGCTCGGTCGCCGGCCCCCACCCTTACCCGTACATGGTGCGCGAGTTTCAGCGGGTGATCGGTGAGGAGGCCCGGGCGCAGTATCTCGGCCGCTATGGCCGTCTTCCCGACGCGGTCATCGCCTCCGTGGGAGGCGGATCGAACGCGATGGGCATCTTCGCCGCTTTCGTTTCCGACTCCGAGGTGAGGCTCATCGGCGTAGAAGCGGCCGGGAAGGGAATTCACACCGGCCAACACGCCGCTCCCCTCAGCGCCGGCTCGCCAGGAGTCCTCCATGGAAGCTACAGCTATCTCATGCAGGATGAGCATGGACAAGTCCTGCCGACCCATTCGATTTCGGCGGGCCTCGACTACCCGGGAGTCGGCGCCGAGCATAGCTACCTCAAGGACAGCGGCCGTGCCGAATATGTCTCGGCTACCGACGATGAGGCCCTCGCTGCCTTTCGCTGGGTTGCGGAGCGTGAAGGGATCATTCCCGCCTTCGAATCGGCTCATGCTTTCGCACCGTTGCGCGGAACCGACCTGTTTCCCGCCGGGACCCGGGTCGTGGTGAATCTCAGCGGCCGGGGCGACAAGGACATGGAAACCGCGGCCCGCCTCCTTCGGCTCTAAAGGTGGTTTCGGCGTCCCGCCGAATCTCAGATTGGCAAACCCGTCAATAATACGATCCATGAAGCCCGCTATCGTCTGCCTTCTCCTACTTGCCGCCGTGCTCGGATCGGCTCAGCGGAAGCCCGATGCGCGAGGCCTGATCGAGGCCCAAATCTCCCGCCTCGAACAGGCCTACGCCGGCCGAGACTTCGAGGGAGTGCGGAGCGTGATGGCCGCCACCTTCCAGGGCATAGGAATCGACCGGCACACCTACTCGCTTGCCGCGTACCTGCAGCAGGTCAAGTTGCTCTTCTCGATGGCGAAGGAGATCAAGCTCTCCGTGACGATCCAGTCGCTCGCCGTTGCCAAGGGGAGCTGCCGCGTCTTCACGAAGGAGATTCTCGATTTCAAGATCCCGAACTCGAAGAAGAAGCTCGACGCCTTTCGCGTCGTGTCGTCAAACGAGGAGATTTGGGTCCCATCGAACGGCGTCTTCAAGATCAGCATCGAGAAGCAGAAGAGCCAGTCGCGAATGGTGAACGGCCGGCCCGCCGGCCATTCCTAAGACGGGTGCGCCATCACCGCGCTGAGTTGCTCGATGTGATACATGTCGTGGCCGATGAGCATTCCGAGCATATCCTCCACCGTGATCTCACCCCGCTCCGGATGAATGACCGTCAGTTCCCGCTGCTCGGCAGTCAGTCCCTTGACCAAGTCGGTAGTCCTCGCCCGTTCCGCGGCCAGCCGCCGAAGCTGGGCTTCGAGGTCCGACTCGCCGTAGCGGTGTTCGATCGCCATTTGCTCTTCGTCGAAAAGCGGCACGGGCGAGCCGGGCGAGTCTAGTGCGGTTACGATCCGCTGGCGGAGAATCGGCTCCCAGTCGGCCATGTGCGCCACGACTTCTCGCGGCGAGAAACGGCTCTCGCCCGTGGGCGCATCCAGACGGTCGGCGGGAACAAGGCGGATCAATCGCTCGATGACCAGCGGGCCGAAGCCGAGGCCGACGACAACATAGGGGTGCATGCCGATCAGCCTACCTGCGGTAGTCTTCTTCGTAGAAATCGTTGCCCCGGCAGTTTCGCCGGGGCCGATTCGATTTGGAGGAGAAGAGAATGGAAGTCAAGCTCGTACGCGTTCCCGACGCCGGAGATATCGCCAAGGTCTGTGAGCAGACGCCGAGGGTCGGCATCAGCGCCAAGACCCACGAGGAGCACTTGAAGCTCTGGCAGGGCTACGCCAACAAGACCAATCAGATCCGTCAGGCTCTCGCCGGATTGGACACCGACCCCGCCAAGGCCAATCAGATCTACAGCGAAGTCCGCGCCTACAAGGCCAACTACGCGTTCGCGCTTGGCGGCTACAAGAACCACAACGTCTACTTCGAAACCCTGGGCGGCAACGGCGGCGCGGCGACTGGCGACGTCGCCGGCCTTATCGAAGAGGCCTACGGCTCTTTCGAAGCGTGGGCGGCCGACTGGAAGGCGACCGGTATCGGCGCGCGTGGCTGGGTTCACCTCGGCTACGACCACGAAGAGGGAAGGGTCTTCAACTTCCTCGGAGACAGCCAGGACACCTTCCCGCAGTGGGGCAACACGCTCCTGCTCGCGATGGACGTCTACGAGCACGCTTACTATCTGGACTTCCAAACGGCTCGCGCAAAGTACATCGACGCCTACATGCAGGCGATCGACTGGGATGCGGTGAACGGGCGACTAGCCAAGGCGCGTTAACTCGCAGCACCGATCGGGGCTTGCCGCCGGCGGTGAGCCTCGGTGAAGAGCTTCTGACCAAGCTGGGCCGGCTCGGCCGGCCCGCGTGCCAGAATGCGCGGGTCGAAGTCCCTCCTCTTGCGGCGGTCGTTCGTGCGCAGGAGGAGGGAGGTCGGCGCCCCGCCACCATCGATTCCGCCGCCGGGTGAGCCGCCGATCCGGAAGCGCAGCCTCACGTCATCTCGCAAAAAAACCGGGCCGCTGCATCAACAAACCTGCCTTATACTAAGTTCTCATGCTGTGGCGGCCGTCGCCGTAGTTTTGCGGGGCAATCTTACATGAATCTGAAATCCCTTTGCGCTTTTGGCGCACTTGCCGTGATCGGGCTCAGCTTCGGGCAAAATTGGCGTCGGCCGACTCTCGCCGGCCCAACTGGAAAGAAGAACGGAATCGTGGCGGGCGAACTCCTGGTCAAGCTTAGGCCAACCCCCGGCCGCACGGTCCCGGTGTCGCTCGCCGGCCTTCCATCCGGCTCCTATCTCCACAATTCGCTCGCTCACCTGGGATGGACTCTCTGGATGATCCCGAACAACGTGGACCCCCGCAAAGCCGCAATGAGCGTCCGCTCCGATCCCCGAGTTGCCTCCGCGGAGCCGGTCAACAAGGTCTATGCGCTCATTGGCGATCCCAACGACGACGACTACGGAGTCCAGGAGACGGAGGACACGAATCCGGACGTCGTTCTCGACCTCAGCAATGTGAATCCGTCGTTCACGAGGCTTTGGTATCTCGATGAGACGTTCGCGCGTGACGCGTGGGACGTCTACCCCGGCGCCTATTACACCTATCTCACGAAGCCGGCGAACGCGCCGATGATCGCGATCATCGACTCCGGATGCGACCAGTTCCACCCGGACTTTATCAACGCGGGGGGAACCAGCACGAACACCGCGATGGGAGGCCAGTTGAACTGGGCTCTCAGTTCGCACTTCAGCTTTGGAATGCCCGACGGTGGATCTTGGAACGACGATAACGGTCACGGGACCCACGTCGCTGGCCTCGCCCTCGCCGCCGCGAACAACGGCGGCTTCCTCTGCAATAGCGATTTCGGAATCCCATCCGCCAACCATGGCATTGTCGGAACGGGCTACAACGCCCAGGGAATGATCCTCAAGGTCATCGCCCAGGACGGAAGCGGGACGGACACCGACGCGGCTGCTGCGATCATGTATGCGGCCGATAACGGCGCCGACATCATCAACCTGAGCCTCGGCACCGAGAACTACTCGCAGGTTTTCCAGGATGCCGTCACCTACGCTTGGCAGAAAGGTTGCCTCGTCGTCGCGGCTGGAAACGAGAACGGCAACGGCGGCGGCGATCTCGGCCCGATCTATCCCGCGGCTTGCAGCGGAGCCCTTGCCGTGACGGCGGACGGACCGAACTGGCAGCCGGCGACCGCGGACTACGCCGGCTACGGCGACTACGTCAGCATCGCGGCCCCCGGCGGGGACCTCATCCAGGACCCCGATTACATCCTGATCCAGTTCATCTATTCGACCGCGATGGAGACGGAGGGGGGCGCGAACAGCCTGTATGACCTGAGCAATCAGGGCGCCCTGTTCCCGCCTTACGATATCGACTACGCGTACCTCGCGGGCACTTCGATGGCGACCCCCCAGGTCTCTGGCGCGGCCGCGCTGTACTACGGCTATTACGGCCTCCATCGGGCGCAGGGCCACGTGAACATCCGGGCCTATCGAGCGCTCGAGCGCTCCGCCCAGAGCGTCGAAGGCGCGCCCAACGGCGCGTGGGAGCCGGTTCAGGGCTACGGCGTCCTCGACGCTTACGACCTCCTCTTCGATGCCGATTCCCGAAGCTCGACCGTTGGCTCGATCGAAGGGATCGTCTATTCAGGCGGAACTCCCGTCCCAAACGTTCAGGTGAGGGCACAGGCGACGACGGGAGGCACGACCTATTCGACGACGACGCATGGCGACGGCGAGTACCGGTTCGACTCCATGCCGCCCGCGACTTACAACGTCAAGGCCGCTCCGTTCGGAGTCCTCAAGACGAAGACGATCATCGTCTCCATCGGCAGCGATGCCACCGGCGTCGATTTCTGGGTCAACGGCAATCCTTTCCAGGACGGCCCTCCGGTTGTGCCGCTCTTTACCGTCAACTCGGTGGGAACCTCCAGC
>DATJYD010000390.1:0-6718 GCA_035499755.1 Fimbriimonadaceae bacterium | reverse complement strand
GCGCAGCTTGCTCTCCGCGAAGCAGTCCGAGGTCACGAACAGGGATCGATATCCCTTGGCCGCGCAGACCATCGACAGCGACGTGCCGGTGCTTCCTCCGGTGTAGTCGACGACCCTGCCTCCCGGCTTCAGTAGACCACGCCGCTCGGCCCCCTCGATCATCGCGAGGGCCATGTGGTCCTTCATGCTTCCCGTCGGGTTCGCGCCCTCCCACTTGACCCAGATCTCCGCGTCGTCGGGGCCGGTCAGGTGACCGAGCTTGATGAGTGGAGTGTCGCCGATGCCTTGCATGTTCTTAGGATGACGCAGAGTGCCGTCATTCCGAGCGGGAGAGACGAGAGCCGGTCAGGCACAGGGTCGTGGTGTGCTCAGCGTTCGACCCGCCCGCGAATCCGGAGCTGGCCGGCGCCGAAGTCGCGACCGAAATCGCTGATACGGGGGACCGGGCTCCTGGCCCCGACGAAGCGCCAGGCTTTGCCCTGGCACCAGCGATTCCCTCGACTCGCAGCTTGGACGCCGCTCCCTCCGGGGAAGGAGATCGAGGAGGTGTTGGGGCGTTGGCGGCTTCCGGTGCCTCCACGCAGCTTAACGGATGACGTCGAGTGGATTTCGACACTCAACCGACCATGCGAGTCCACTACAATACATCCAGGATGAATGCGCGAGTCGAGTACCCGGTGAGGGCGGCGGCCCAGTCCCTGCTCGGGTTCCTCCACGATACCATCGAAGCTCGCCTGCGTCGAGCGTGAGCCGAGATACAAGCCGGGAGTGGCGCTATGTCGTCTAAGAAAGGGTGCAATCAAGTCAGAAGCAATCCAATGCCATCGCCGCGGTCTTCCCGGACCCCTCGGCTGCGCACTCAGCGGTTCGCCATCTACTCGAGGTCGGGATCGACAGTCGCGACATCGCGCTGGCCTCCCTGGAGGAATCACAGGACGCGGGCCCAGTAACCGATCTCCGTGGACTGGAACTGGGCGGCATGGGAAGCGCTTTTCCCGACATCTACGCAGGCTCCAAAGGGGCGACTGACCCCTTTCTCGGCGGGTCCGCCGGCCAGGACATCGAGATCGCCGCTTCCGCGAACGCGTCGGCGATCCAGGGGCGAATGACGGAGTTCATCCGGGACTACTTCCCCGCCGCCGTGGCCCAACAGCTCATGACCGCCTATCGCGACGGCCAGACCGTCGTGGCCGTCGCCCACCCGAAGCCGGAAGTCCGAACGGTTCTTCACGATGCGGGAGCGACCGACATCACGGAGCAATCCCAAACCAATGCGTAGGCGCGGATCCCTCACGTAAGCGGCGCTCAAATTCGTCGACAGTGATCGCCGGATGGTTCCGGAGGGCAATTCGCTCGTACCGCCGAGTTAGAGACGCGGCCCGGCCCACTCTGAACTGCTTCACGCACAGGGCGTTTCCAGTGGTTTGCTCCCCTCGGCGCGGCCGTTTCGGTTAGGATAGGGCATGATGCTTCCTCTGCTCGCTGCCGTCGCCCTTGGGCAAGGCTCCATCTCGAACCAGAGTCTGCGGCCGCAGTACCGCTGGGTCTACGCCCAGACCAATCTCCAGGTCGCAGCCAACGTGGACAAGCTGATCGATCTGATGCACCGCGCCAAGAGCGACGGATACAACGGTCTCGTCATCGCCGACACCAAACTCCAACGGCTCCGCCTCGTGCCCGACTTCTATTTCACAAACGCGAAGCGCTTGATCGACGCCGCCAAAGAGGATCGGATGGACTTGATTCCGGCCGTGTTTCCCGTCGGCTACGCGGATGGAATGCTCGGGAACGACCCCAATCTTGTGGAGGGCCAGCCGGTCCGAAACGCGCCCTTCCTCATGCACGACGGCTTCGCCAATCTCGTTCCCAATCCCGCCGAGACCTTAAAGAACGGAGGGCTGGAGGAGGCGAACGGGAATACGATCGGCTCGATGGGCTTCCAAGACTCGCCCGGAACCAGTTCGTTTGTCGATACCCAATTCAAGCATGGCGGCAACCAGTCGCTCCGCTTCTCGAATATGACTCCTGGTTCGAACTACCGGCTCATGCAGGCTGCGCCGGTCACCCCGCATCGCCAATACCATCTCGAAGCCTGGGTGAAGACGGACGGCGTCGACCGCCCGGGCAACTTCGCGATGAGGGTCTTCGACGATCAGATGCGCCTTCTCGAAACCCAGGACGTGCACATCGAGCCCACCCAGGACTGGACGCGCGAGGAGGTCACCTTCAACAGCGCCGACTCGAAGGTTGCCCGGATCTACCTAGGCCTTTGGGACGGGAACAAGGGGACCTTTTGGCTCGACGATGTGAAGCTGGAGGAGATGGGTCTCGTCAACGTCATCCGCCGCGACTCATGTCCGGTCAAAGTGCGCGGCGAAGACGGCACGGTCTACGCGGAGGGAGTCGATTACGCAACGATCGTCGATCCACGGATGGGGACCGTGCCATGGCCGGGCGCCTACGAGATCTTCCATGCGCCGCCTCCGATCAAGCGCCTGCCCGGCTCACGGATCAAGGAAGGAGAGAAGCTGCTCGTCGACTTCGACGCCGCCCTCATCACGACCGACCACCAGGTCGCCATCTGCTTGAGCGATCCCAAGACCTACCAGATCGAGCAGGACGAGGCGAACCGGAACGAGGCCCTCTTCCATCCGCGCGGCTTCTTCATGTCGCACGACGAAATCCGGGCCGGCAATTGGGACGATTCGTGTCAGACGCATGGACTCGATGCGGGCGCATTGCTCGCGGAGAACGCCCGGAAGTCGTTCGATGCGATCCAAGAGGCTCATCCCGGCGCCGAAGTCTACGTCTGGAGCGACATGTTCGACCCCTTCCACAACGCCCATAAGGACTACTACAACTTCAGAGGCGATCTAACCGGCTCATGGAAGGGCCTGCCGAAGAACGTCGTCGTCGTGGATTGGTATTACGACGCACGCAAGAAGGACATGCCCTTCTTCGCCGGCCTCGGCCACAAGCAGATCCTCGCCGGCTACTACGACCACGACCCGACCGAGATCCGTCGCTGGCTGGACGACGCGAAGGACGTCGAAGGCGTCGTGGGTGTCATGTACACGACCTGGGTCGGCAACTACAACGATCTGGAGAAGTTCGCCCAGGCCGCCTGGGGCGGGAAGTAAGGATGGGCTGAGTCGTCTGATCCGGATGGGCCAATCCGCAATCCTCCGCCCCTCCTGTTTCGTAAACACTATAAGTGACCATTTGCGCGGCGTGCTTTGACCTGGGTGGGGTCGTGGCTCGGATTTCTCTTCGTCTGGCTGAGATGCTGACCCGTTGCGGGATGCCCGTTCCCCGCCACATTTCGGACGACGGCGACATCCACCTGATGCCTGGCTTCGAGGAGTATCAGGCCGGCGACCTCAGCGACGATGAGTACATCGCGGCGATGGCGCGGCACATCGGCGGCATCTCGCTGGAAGATGCGATGCGGGTCCACCGCAGCATGATCATCGAGCCCTATCCGGGCGTCGCGGAAATCGTTGGAGAATTGAACGAGGCGGGGATCGTTACCGGCTGCCTCTCAAACACGAACGCACCGCATTGGGAAGATCTGGCGGAAAGCGGCCGCTTTCCCGCAATCGACGCGATGAAGGTGAAGCTCGGCTCCCACATGATCGGCGCGGCGAAGCCCGACCCGAGAGCCTTCCACGCGTTCGAGTCCGCCTGCGGCTGCCGTCCGGCCGAGATCCTGCTCTTCGACGACAGTGCCCTAAACTGCGAAGCGGCACGCAAGCTGGGATGGCAGGCGCTACGGATCGATCCCACTTCAAGCCCCGCAGATCAAATCCGCGAAGCCCTCCGAGGGATCATCGGCGACCCCGTCTCGAACTCGGCTCAATCCGGCTAGACCCCGGCCGGATGGCGCAGAGTCGCGAGCAGGGCCTCGAAGTCCGAGCGCTCGACCTCCGATTCTGTACGAACGTTCTCTCCGACGTCCTCGCAGACCACTGCGAAATCGTAGTGGGCGGCATGGTCGCCGGTTCTGAACGTGAGCGTGGCCTTTGGCCCGGTTGCGGTAACCGCGCCCTCGCCCGCCTTGGCAAGGCACTCGAGATCGGCAATCGGGACCGTCAAGTGGTGCAGATTGCCTTGCGGCTCATTGAACTGATTAAGGACCGATACGACGGCAATGTCCTGCGGGCCCGCCACCATCATGAGGCGGCGTTGCGATGGCGCGCCGAAGGGTATGGAATTCTGGAACACCATACCGAGCATTGTACGGCTGTTTCTGAAACCGTGGAGTAATGAAGAATCAGGACAGGACGAGCATTTGACGATTTCTGGCAGAGAGGAGTTCATCGGCGCCGCGCTGATGCGCAGGATAGGGGAAGGAGGTTCGCGCCCCATGCGCTCCTGCACTCGCCCCGCAGCTTTCGTCGAGCGCTGGACGGGCACTTGTTCCAGGTTCGCGACGATCATCCCGCTTACGTTCCCCGAACGTCTTTCTCCAGTGAGAGCGACGCCGGCGATCGGTGTCAGCGCCGAGACCGCGTCGGGACTTTGGACCCGTCGACAGTCTCGCACCTTCTCTAGAAAGGAAGGTTATCCGGCCAAGAGCAAGCCGCCAGGTGGCACGTCGCCTTCATCCACGCGCTCGAAATCGTCGAACGCGACGAGGCGGCGGGCTTCGCTGAGCGTCGTCTGACCGGCCAGAACGCGGTCCAATGCGTCTCCGCCCATCGGCCGGTAGCCGTACACGGAGGCGGCGGCGCGGATCGCCTCCGTCGCATCCGCCTTCGCGACGAGAGCGGCGACATGCTCGGAGAACGGTAGAACTTCGTGGACCGCGATGCGGCCGGCATAGCCGGTCTTATGGCACACCTCGCAGCCCACTGCTTCCCACACTTTCTGAACGTTTAGCGCGCCAAGGGCATTCAGCGTGTCAAGGTCTTCCGAACTGGGCTCCCGCTGGACCTTGCACTCCGGGCACAGGACCCGGAGCAGCCGCTGCGCCACGACTCCGTTGATGCAGGTGCTCAGCATGAACGGGTCGATCCCCATGTTGACGAGTCGGGGGATCGCGCCAGGTGCGTCGTTGCAGTGAAGGGTGCTCAAAACGAGGTGGCCGGTCATCGCCGCGCGCATGGCCGTTTCGGCGGTTTCGCCGTCGCGGATCTCGCCGACGAGGATCGCATCCGGATCTTGCCGCAGGATCGCCCTCAACTGGGCCGCGAACGTCAGCCCCGATTTTTCGTCGACCTGTGACTGATTGACCCCGTCGAGGCTGTACTCGATCGGGTCTTCGCAAGTCATGAAGTTGGTCGCGGTGTCCTTGATCTCGTTGATGGCCGCGTAGAGCGTCGTCGTCTTCCCGCTCCCCGTCGGTCCCGTCACGAGGACGATTCCGTAGGGCTTGGTGATGAGCTTCCGGAAGAGCTTTGCGTTTGTTGCGTTGAAGCCGAGCTCGTCCAGCTTCTTGATCGCGACCGACCGGTCGAGCACGCGCATCACGACGCGCGAGCCGTACTGAGTCGGCAGGCAACTGACGCGAAGGTCTGTCGTGATCCGGTCGCGCCGAAACTCGATGCGGCCGTCCTGCGGGTGGCGGCGGATCGTAATGTCGAGGTCCGCCATGATCTTGATCCGCGCGACCACCATCCGAATCAGGGTGCTCGGGATCTCCCGAATGTGAACGAGCCGACCGTTGATGCGGTACCTCAGCTCGACCCGCTTCTCGCGGGGTTCGATGTGGATGTCGCTCGCTCCCATCGCGATCGCATCGGTGATGATTTGATCCACGAGTCCGATGACGGGCCTGGTTTCCTCTTCCTTGACCGGATCGCCGTTCGGCACCTCCGAGATCTCGATCCCCATCTCGGAGAGGGCCTTGCTCACGAAGCTGTCGACCGACTCGCGCAGCACCGGATCGTTCCCGTACACTCGCTGCAGGATCGAAGACAGGGCTGTGTCGCTCGCCTGGGCGGCGATGATCCGCATCTTCGTGACCGAGCTGAGGCGATCGATGATTTCCAGGTCGCCGGGATTGCGCATCGCGACGATCAGGCTCTCCCCCTGGACTTTCACCGGAATCAGATGATGGTCGACGCAGTACTCGCCGGAAATCAGACTGAGCGCCTCGGGATCGGGCGGGTTGCTGCGAAGGTCCCACGACTCGACGTGCTGCTGCGAAGCCAGTCCCTCGATGAGCTGACCTTCCGTCAGGAAGCCCAGTTCCACCATGATCTCGCCCAGCGGCTTGCCGGCCGCCGCCTGGTACGCGAGCGCGGCCTCGATCTGCTGCTTCGTGACCACTCCGGTTTCAACGAGAAGCTCGCCGAGAGTCTGTCTAATCATTGGCGGTATCCATCAGACCGAGACGCAACAACATGGAACGTTGAGGGTCTACAAGAGAATCGTTGGTTGCTCTTCGTCCTTCCTGAACGTCCAATCTGCTGCCGAGCGGTGAGAAAAGTCACTTCTTGGCATGGGGATGTATGCACCTCCAAAGCCAGGATATCGGGCCGCAGCTCCGCCGCCACTGGCCGTGGCCAAGCCGGCCTACTCGCCAGCAGATCAAGCTGGCAGAACGCGCCTTCGCCTCCGTTAGTGACGTCGCGGACACCGGATGATCTCGACCTTCGGTCGATCAGCCACCGAAAGTCGCCGGCACGGAAGTGGTTCCGTGACGGGCTTCCTCGCTTTAGCGCTTTCGCGTTCTTGACAGCAGCAGCGCTACACCGGCGAACAAGCCCCCGAT
>DATJYD010000389.1:0-2008 GCA_035499755.1 Fimbriimonadaceae bacterium | reverse complement strand
GGTTTTGTCCCACTTCCAACCCATTCCGCCAAATATGTTGTGCGAGGTGCGGATGGCGAAGCCGCGCCTGGCCGGGGCGCCGTCCGCAGTCCTGAATTCGCGGGCGGCAACGGTGGCGGCGCGCCAGGGAGGAAGCTGGCTTTGGATCAGGTCGAAAAACGGCTCGTGGCATTCGGCCAGGTTCGCCACCTCGGCCGGCCAGTAGTTCATTTGCACGTTGATGTCGATGTGGAAGTCGCCGTTCCAGGGCGTCTGGTATTCCTCGGCCCAGATGCCCTGAAGGTTGGCGGGAAGCGGGCTGTCCGGCCGCGAGGAGCTGATGAGCAGGTAGCGGCCGAAGTTGAAGTAGAGCGCGGCGAGCGAGGGGTCGATCTCGCCCTTCTTCATCGCGATCAGGCGCTGAACCGTCGGTTCCTGGGCATGCGAACCTTCCGGCAAGACCAGCTTGACCCGGTGGAAGAAGCGTTGATAGTCGCGGACGTGCTCGCGTTCGAGGTCGGCGAACGGCGTTCTTGTGGCCCGGTCGATATGCTCGTCGACATGCTCCGCATAGTCCTTGTCGTAGAGGTTCGTCCCGGCGGAAAAGATGATTGTCGCCTCGTCCGCGCCCTGGACGTGGATTCCCTGCGCGTCGGTGCTCAGGGACCCGCCATGGAGGATCGCCCGCAGCTTCCCCGCGAAGCGGACGCCGGGGATCGCGGGATTGCCGCTTTCGAGTTGGCCGCTCATGACGAGATCGTGGCCGTCGGCCGCGACTTCGGCCCGTTCCTGCCGGGAAAGGCGAGCGGTGAAGCTGATCCTGCCCGGCTTGTCGGCGGTGAACCGGTAGACGATCAGGTCGGCGGGCGCGGAGACGAACGCCTCTCGCGTGAAGCGCGTTCCCTCCGCCTCGTACTGGACCGTCGCGATCGCCCGGTCCAGGTCGAGCACCCGGCGGTAGTCCTGAGGGTTGCTTTGCGGGCTGTCGATCGTGAGGTCGCCGAAGGTCTGGTAGCAGCCGTAGGGCACGCTCTTGCCGCTGCCGTTGCCGGAGCCAGCGCCCTGGCAGATGAAGTTTCCCTGGAGAAGGTCCTGGGCTCTACGGTTCTCGCCGCTCAGGAGGAGCTTCCGGATCTCCGGCAAGACCTTGTAGGCGTCCGGCCGGTCGGCGTCCTGAGGCGACCCGGACCACATCGTCGACTCGTTCAGCACGACCCGCTCGTGGGCGACGCCGCCGAAGACCATCGCCCCCAACCGCCCGTTGCCGAGCGGGCTGGATTCGACGAACGACCTCGCCTCGGTGTTGGTGAGGACGGTCAGGCTTGGATCGAGGGTCATGGCGGCGAGGATGGGAAGGATAAGCACAGCGGTGTGTTCATGTTAGCCCGGAGGCATCGCAGGAGGTCTTCGACGCAAGGAAAGTAGAGACGTAGCGAGGATTCGAGGATGATCCACCCTCCCGGGGTCGGACCCGCCGGCGATCGATCCTGCTCGCCGTGGCGTGCGGAAAACCTTGAAGGTCGCCGCTGCCATAATGTCATTGGGAGTGACCATAAGGCCATGCGCAACGTTCATCTTTCCGATCAGGTCTACCAAGACGCCCGGCGAGCGGCTAAGGCCGCTGGATTTGAGAATGTCGACCTTTATGTCGCGGAAGCGGTGCGCAAGTACCTCCAGACGGAGGTCGAATCGGAAGTGGGCTTTTTCACGCCGGAGATTCTTGCGGAGATCGATAGGGGAGTCGATGACATCGAAGCGGGAAGAACTCTGTCCAGCGAAGAGGTCGGCGCTTCGCTGGCGCGGCACAAGGCCAAATGGCTCGAAGACCGCGCAAGCTAGCGGTACGGTACGCGATCCATGCATCCGCCGCCCTCGCGGAGATCTGGGATTGGAATGCCGAGCGCTACGGGGTCCATCATGCGGATGAGTACCTAGCGTTCCTTAGGGCTCGGCTGACGACCTGGGAACCGAGCACGGGATGGGCAGGAAGGTCCCGACTCGGCCCGATCTGCGCTATGTCACGGTCCGA
>DATJYD010000388.1:0-2386 GCA_035499755.1 Fimbriimonadaceae bacterium | reverse complement strand
CTCCGAGTCCCTGAGTCGAAGGAAGATTGACTGTCCGCAAGGTTCCTTTCCAACGCGGGGACGCGGTAGCCCCCGGCTCGGACTGACGACCGAACACGGCTGCCGAACAAAAAGAGAAGGGCGCTCCGATCTCCGGAACGCCCTTCTCGACGGAAAGGAAGGCTACTTCTTGATGCTCGTGATCAGCACGTGCCCGGAAGCCTTGTCATATTCGATGTTGACGTTCAGCGCGTCTTTCATGAAACTCAGGGGAACGATCGTCCGCCCGCTATCGATGAAGGACGGGCGCTCGAGGTCGATTCGCTGCTGGTTGATCTCGGCGAAGTCATCGCCGATGTGCAGGAAAATGCTCTTGCCATCAGCCTTGGCGGTTACGTTCTTGAGAGTCGCTTGCCAATCGACCTTGCCGCCCGCCTTCTCGATGAGATATCGGAAGGGCGTAAGCGGCACGCCGTCGTCGGTAACCCGAGGCTGAACGTCGAAGTTCACAAACTCGGTGTTGTAGACGATCGCAAACGTGCCGATGCTGGGCAGGCGCTGACCGCGCGTGATTGCAATCCTCCCCGTCGCTACCGCCGTCGGGCCGGCTTTGATCACATGGATCGGCGGAACGGACTGCACTTTCGCCAGTCTCTCGCCGGTCGGCAGCATCTGCTTCGGACCCATCGATGTGCTGGGGGTAAGGCGGGCCGGCTTTGTACCGGAGGCTCCGCTTGCGTTGACCCGGATTGGATTGGAAACCGTGTTCTCCATCGCCAGCACGGGCGTCGCCGCCGGCTTGGCCTTGACGGCCGGAGTTACAACCTTGGGCTTAACCGCAAGGGCCACCTTCTGTGCCGAGGGCTTTACGGCATTGGGCGTCGTCTGCGGCTTGGCTACAGGCTGAGCAGGAGCGGGCTTCGTCGTATTGAAAACACGTTCAGTCCTTCCGCCCGGGTTCTGCACGAAAACCCGGACCTTGCTCGTCTTGTAGGTCTCGCTGCTTCCGTCGACGACCCACGCCTCCACTTCGTGCCAGCCGTTGGGGTCTTTCGTCGTGTCCCAAGAGAAGTCGAAGGGAGGGACGTTGGAAATCGACTTGAACTGATTGTCGATGAAAAAGCTCACGTAGGAGTTGCTCATCTGGCGGCCGAAACCGACCTTGATGTTGACGTTGCCCTGGAGGGTGGCGCCCACCTTCGGAGTCTTGATGAACACCGGAGCTTGCTCGGAATCGGCTTGAATATCGGTGGTCTGGCTGGCGAGCAGCTTGCCCGACCGGTCGAAGAGGCGAATCTCGACATGGTTCACGCCCGGGCTCAGCGAAGAGAGATCGAGGCTGAACGTGGTCTCGCCGCTGTTCTTCCCGGCATTGACGGTCCTCGTCGCAATGCTCTCCCCGTTGACTCGCAGTTCGACGAGCGAGGCGTTCGCATTCGTGTAACGAATGGTGAGCGTCGGGCTATTGAGCGCGCGGTCGATTGTGATTTGACCGTCGATAAAAAAAGCCGGAGCCGCAACCGCCATGATTGCGATTCCGGCGACGACGCAAGTCTTTCTAAGCTGTCGCGGCAGATCAAACATTCCTATCTTCCCCAATACAGGTCCCCTGCTGTTTCAAACAACGTATTCTCGCATACGCTGCTCTGTGTGTCAAGGCACTGCAAGTCTACAATGGTGACGAACCCGAAACGACTCGAAGTTCGGGAACTGAAGATGATCCCTCAAAGCCGCCTGTTCGACTATGTATCGAAACGCGATGGTTATTCATGGCGCCGCGACGAACAGTCGGGAATCTTCAGCCTAACGAGCGGCCCGTGGCAAGGGTCGGAATGGAACCACCAGGTCGTCATCGTAAGGCCGAACGGATCGGATGCCGCCCACGGCATGGCGGTTCTCTACATCACCGGCGGCGAGCCGAATCCGCTCGACATCGAGGAGGCGCAGACCATCGCCGATCGGGCGAATCTTCCGGTGGCGATGCTGTTTCATATTCCGAACCAGCCGATCTTCGATCTTTGGGAGGACGACCTGATTGCCCACACGTTCGAGCGCTTCATCGACACCGGCGACTTGACCTGGCCATTGCTGTACCCGATGACGCGGGCCGCGATCCGGGCCATGGACATGCTGGAAGAAGCCGCCGGGATTGCCAAGTTCGTGGTGACGGGAGCGAGCAAGCGCGGCTGGACGACCTGGCTGACTGCGGCGACCGGCGATGCCCGGGTCATCGGCATCGCCCCGATGGTGATCGACAATCTCAATTTCCCGGCTCAAATGGCTCACCAGATCGAGTGCTGGGGCGGCTACAGCGAGCAGATCGAGGATTACACGAGGCGCGAACTTCAGAACGAGATGGACTCGATACGGGGAGGAGAACTGGTGGCGATGATGGATCCGATCCATT
>DATJYD010000387.1:0-8818 GCA_035499755.1 Fimbriimonadaceae bacterium | reverse complement strand
CCTCGACCTCGACGCTCAGACCCCCCGGGGCGACCCCTTGGTCAACAACCGCCAGCTAGGTGGGTCCCGATACCTCGCTCCAATCTCACAGGTATCCGTATTCTTGCCGTGAATCCGGTAGGAAGGGCAGGCCTGGACCTGCTCCTCCCTGCCCTGGCCTCCGCAATCTCCTTCTTATTGGCTTGCGCTGCCGAATGAGGCTAGAATCTTTTTGCTAGATTCCTACGCGAAGAGGTTGGACATGCGATTACTGAAAGGCTCGGCGATGGTGTTCCTGGGCGGCGGCGTGGCGGCGATGGTGTGGGCCGCGCTTGCTCCCGGGTCGTTGACGGTGAACGGCAAGACGGTTTCGACGGACTTCGTCGACAAGGGCGGTCGAACCTATGTGCCGCTCGCGGATGTGGCGAAGGCCCTCGACATGACGGTGCAGAAGAGCGGGTCCGGCTACACCCTGGCGCCGATCGGCGGCGCCAATCAGCTCGAGGGGCAGCGAGGGAAGGTCGGAGACGTGCTCCAGACGCCCGAGTTCACGTTCCAGGTCAAGAAGTTGGTCTCGTCGGAGCATTACCAGAAGATGTTCGGCACCGATCCGAAAACGGTGGACGCGCAGCATCCCGGCGACGCCATCGTCGGCGTCGTGATCCGGATCAAGAACAAGACGAATAGGGTCATCTACCTCAGTCCTTTCGGGCAGGATGCGACGGGCCTGACGGATGAGGACGAACACGTGTACGCGCAATTTACGGGCGGCTGGGCGGACCTTCCTCCCGGCGACCACAAGCTCATCCCGGGCTCGGCCATCGACTTCGCCCTGGTCTTCGAGGTGCCGGAGAAGGCGAAGTTGAAGGATCTGGTCTATCAGTTCGATGGGATAGGCGTCGCCCACAACATCGTGCGGGTCTCGGTGGAGCAGCCGGATGGCGGATCGGGTGGGTAACCGGGCGTAGCGGAGTTCTATTCCCTCCCTCTATGGTGACCCGATTTGGGAGGGAATGAACTACGCCGTCGGCGACGGCGTAGTTCGAGATTCGGTTGCACTCGTCATAGCAATACTCGGGCGAGGGCGAGCGCCGAGCCTTCCTGCGGGCAACGCTGCGAAGAATTGAATCTACTCAGGCCCTTCTTGCGGCTGTAGTGGGTGGTACCGGAAAGATCTGAGTCGAGATCGTCCGCCGGGCGTCTCCGCTTCGTATACTGCTGAAAAGGCGGCGTGCAGAACCCAAGACCCGGAAGAACGAGAAGACTGCGCGAGAACGCGGCGGTCTATGCGATGCTGACGCCGACCCTTGCCCTGCTTGCCGTGTTCAGCCTCGTCCCCTTCCTCTGGGCATTTGCGACGTCGTTCTACGACTACGAGGTCGGCAGCGACGCCCATTTCGTCGGTCTGTCCAACTACTCGGAGTATCTCCACGACCCAACCTTGGTCGTCAGCCTCAAGAATCTGCTCTTTCTCACCGTCGCCGGCATCGTGGTGGTGATGACCGCCCCCCTGATCGTGGCCAAGTCCATCTTCTCGCTCCACTCCGAGCGTGCCCGCTACCTCTATCGGGTCCTGTTCCTGATTCCCGTCGTGGTCCCGGGAGTTGCTACCCTGATGATCTGGCAGGGGATGATTTATGGAGACGCCGGCTTTCTGAACGAGCTTCTGCGCTTGGTCGGGCGGGGCGATCTGACGAGGGGCTGGCTTACCGATCCTCGCAGCGTGCTGTGGGCGATCGTCTTTATCGGCTTCCCCTTCGCGGGAGGGATCAACATCCTGATCTACTACGCCGGGCTCGCCGGCATCCCCGACAGCGTCCACGAGGCGGCGTCTCTCGACGGGGCGAAGGGCCTTCGCAAGTTCTTGGCGATCGACGTCCCGCTCGTGCTCAGCCAAATCAAGCTCCTCACGATCCTGACCGTCATCGGCACCATCCAGGGCTTCGAAGGCATGTTCATCTTGACCCGCGGCGGCCCCGGCTTCAAGTCTATGGTCCCCGGGCTTTGGATGTACATGAATGCCTTCACCTTCCAGCGCATGGGCTACGCCTGCGCGATCGGAGTGCTGCTCTTCCTCCTCATCCTCGGCCTCACGATCCTCAACCTGAAGTACTTCCGCTCATCCGAAGAACTGACCGCGGAGGCGGCATGAAGCGCGCCCGCCGCCGCCGGCAGGTTGGGCTGCACCTGTTCCTCCTCGCCGTTCTCTCTCTGACTCTGCTTCCCCTCCTGTTCGTGATCAACAACTCCCTGCGCACGAACAGCGAGCTGAATCACTCGTTCTTCGGGGTCCCGAAGGCAGCATCGGAGGGCGTCCAGATCACCGCCGACCGGGTCGAAGGAAAGGCCCGGTTCGACGTCTCCGAGTCCTCCGACAAGGGCGCGAAGATCGACCATGTCGGCTATGGTGCGGCGATGAGGACGATCGGGCGCCGGCTCGCCGACGGCTATTCCTATGCCTGGGAGATCCTCCGCCCCTACACCCTCAACACGATCCTGGTTTGCCTCGCGACGGTACTCGGCGTCGTGGCTTTCGGCTCGATCTCGGCCTACATCTTCTCGAAGTGCCGCTTCCCCGGCCGGGGGGTGCTGTTCATCGCGATTCTGAGCTTCATGATGATCCCGGGGGTCCTGACCCTGGTTCCGAGCTTCATGCTCGTCAAGCGCCTCGGCCTCCTCAACTCGCACTGGGTCCTGATCCTCCCCTACGTCGCGGGCGGCCAGGTCTTCGCGATCTTCCTCTTCAAAGGGTTTTTCGACGGCCTGCCGGGTGAGCTTTTCGAGTCGGCGCGCATGGACGGCGCCGGGCACTTCCGGCTCTACTGGAACCTCGTCCTGCCGCTGTCCCGCCCGGTCATCGCCGTGGTGGCGATCGTCAACGTGCTCGGAACCTGGAACAACTTCCTTTGGCCCTTCATCACGAACTCGGACGCGAAGTACCACGTGATCTCTTCCGGGCTCTACCTGATGGGCCAGAGCACCGTCTCTGCGAACTACGCGACCATGTTCGCCGCCTACGTCCTTTCGAGCATCCCCTTGTTGGTGCTGTTCCTCTACGCGACCAAGCCGTTTATGGCGGGCGTGACGAGCGGCGCGTTCAAGGCGTAGGGGGGCGGGTGTTGGGGTGTTGAGGTGTTGAGGTGTTGAAGTGTTGAGGTATGGGGCGTAGGGCGTTACATGACCAGCTACGCCCCGTGGCGCGCAGCGAATCAGTCGGCCATTGTCCGGGGACACGGAATGCCACTCATCCAAACGAGCCTTGCGTGACCCTCGCGCAGTGATTCCCAGCCGCACGCGTCCAGGTAAAGAGCTTGCCTCGTCCTCGTTCTTGCTGATTCCCATGACGCCGTAGGCGACGAGGTCGACCCCGTACTTGGCGAGTTGGACTTTGGGGGCTTCCGTGGCCGCCTGGTCCATATCCGGCCCGATCTTCATGCCGGGAAGGTCCTTGCCGAGATCCTGCCCCGGAAACAGCTCGATGTTCGTCCCACCCGCCTGCGCCACCTTCTCGATCGCCTCCACCGTCGTGTAATGGCTGAACGTCCAGGCCTGAACCCCGAACAGCATCCCACCCGTCCGCTTCGCGGTCGCGGTCTGGGCATGGGGCTATTCTAACTCAGTGACCCCGCCTTCCTGGTCAAGCTCGCTTTTCGGCGAGACGGCACGACGTCGAAGTAAGTTTGAACGAACCCGATGCCAGGGGTGACAATAGAGTGGGAGACTTGATATTGAAATCCTACGGCTTTGCCATCGTACTCGCCACGATCGTCGCGGGCGGCTGCGGCTCGACCAAGGGCAAGGTCGGCGCTGAGCTAGCCCAGATCTCGAACGACTTCGAGCGCGAGAAGCTCTACCACTGGTTCGACACTCTCGGCGGCTATTCGCAGTTCAAGGATGGCCGCTTCGTCGAGGTCGATGTACGCTACGATGGTCCCGACGAACCGGTGCAGAAAGAATACGGCTTCCTGGAGAAGGGAGACGGGGCCAACTTCACGGTCATGGCCCTGGGGCTTAACGAGATCGTTGCTTCGGGGGGAAAGACCATCCTCTGGGGACACGAAGAGCATCCAGTCTCCTTCCAAGTGGCCAATCTTCAGGCATGGCTCAAGGATCAACGCAAGCTCCTTGCGCAGCCGGACCAATCGCCGTTCCGGGAAGGCCCACAACCATACGACCTCGGATACACCAATATCGGCGACGCCTTCATCCTCTCCCGGCTCGCCGAATTGCGCGGCGACGAAGACGATTCGAACTTCTTTTATGATAAGGCAAAGGAGGGCATGCAGTACGGTTCGAGCGCAGGAAAGGCGTTCCCGGATCTCGTCCAAGAAGACCTTGCCTCCGGCTATTGCCGCCGCGCAAAGTTCCTCTTGACGAACCAACGGGAATCTCGCGCCGACGTCGTGGCCCACCTGCAGTTCATCGTCGACCATTTCCCGTCCGGGCCTTCCCACAACGAGGCCCAGCGGTACGTCGCCGACCTCCAGCCGATGGTCGAAGACGACATGCACCGGAAGCCGCTGACCGCCGCTCAACTCAAGGTGCTTCCCATCGACGAGCAAGCCGAAGAGCTAGTTTGGGAGCTTTGCGATCAGAGCGGGGAACAAGATTCGGAGCCAGGATACTGCTCCGTTCTCGGGCTGTTCTACGATCCGACCAGGCAACCGGCCACAAACCCGGCGGAGCGGCTCGCAAACCTCAGGCTGACCGCCGTTCCAGCCCTTCTCGACGCCCTTCGCGACAAGCGGCTGACGCGCGCGGTGCAGAGCGGCATGCACGTGCAAAACGGCCGAGTGCTCAGAGTGCGGGACGCGGCAGTCCAGATCCTCGACGCCATCAGCTACCGCCAGTTCTCGGACAACGCGGAGGGCGTCGCCGACGACACCGACAAGACGGCGGCGTTGGTCGAGGCGAAGGCGCGGTCGTGGTGGGCCGAGGTGCAAAAGAAGAGCGAATGCGCCGTGCTGGTCGAGGATGCCTCGAAGGGCGACTGGCAATCGACGAACCCAGCGCATCGTCTCGCAGAAGCCTATCCGGACAGCCTGCTGCCTGCCATAGAAGCCGGAATGAAGCGAACGGTCGACCCTGAGATCCGCAGCCAACTGATGCGGTGCCTGGAAGACGATCATTCCCTGAAGAGCCGTCCCGCAATCCAGGCATTCGCCCGGGAGCAAGTCAAGTCCGGCGCGGACGCGGCTACTCGCTTCGAAGCGGCGGAGATCGTCTTCCAAGTCGATCCCGCCGCAGGATTGGCCGCAGCCGAACGGGAGTGGCGCATGGCTGTGGATTCTGGCAAGGGGCGTCCGGAAGCGGCGGACGACTGGGCGAGCTTCCTCGCCGATTCGAACCGCATATCGGCGATCCAGACCTTGCGATACCGGTTCGACAAGCTTTCGCCTTCGGAACGAATCGATGTGATCGGCGACCTCGGGCGCGGCAATCAGCAAGCGAACGGCGGTTCAGCCGGCGCCTCGAGCGCTAAACCGAAAGCCGGCGTCGACAAAGCAGTCGAGGACTTCCTGGTCTCCGAACTCAGCGACCCCGGCATCAGCTACGGGGAGGGGATGTCTTGGGGCGAGATGTCGTTCGATAATCCCCGGGTCCGCGACTTCGCCGCGTTCCAGCTTTCCCAGGTTTGGCCGAAGAAGTATCGATTCGTCAACGATCCCTCCGAATCCGCGCGCGACCGGCAGTGCCTGGTGAGCCTGAACGCCTACCGGGTGAGCCGCGGCCTAACGCCAGTTTCCGTTCCGGCCAAGCGGGCGATCGTGCCCGCAAGTCCAGCGAAGATCCAGCCTCTTCTCCAGGCTCTGGTGTCGGGTCCCATTGGAGACCGCCAGAAGACCGAGGCCGCGATCCAAGCGATGGGGCCGTCCGCGCTTCCCGCGATCACGAAGTTCTCCGCCGGCCTTGATGTGAGGAACCCGGTTCGCCGCGATCTGGACGAGATTGCAGCGCGGATCGCGGACCTCGTCGCCGAGGTGAAGCTGCTGAACGTACCCAAGCCCGCCGCCGGATTCGCGGATCAGGCAGGCGCTTGGAAAGGAAAGCCGCTAACGGCTTCGATGCTCCGCAGCCTGGTTCAGCTTGCCGTCAAGACCTGGCCGGCCAAAGCCAAGGGCGTGACCATCCAGTGCGACCGCGACACCGACGGCCTGGGCATCGTAGTCACCCTCGACCTGGGACCGAGCCGCCAGACCGGGGCATCGGGCGGCGATTTCGACTACGCCATGGCAGTCAACGTGAACGGCAAGCCATCGGGCGGTGAGACCGGCGCCGGCACCGCCGACTCGCTGATCAGCGACTCCTTCTTCGACAACGCAAAGAAAGCCCTCGCGTCGGGACCGTTCGTGCCGTTCTCGTTCTATATCTCCTTCGACCGCGGGCATCCCTGACGGTCGCCTTGCACCTCCAATCCTCCAATCCTCCAATCCTCGCCCCCGGCGGGTGTACGCTTCCGAGCATGGCGTCCTTCAACGGCCTCGGCATGCACCTCGGCAACCTCCCGCGCCTCTCCAACGCCAAGACCCGCTCGATCACCGCGGAGAACCCGACCGGCGAGAAAGGGAAAGGCGGAATGGCCGTCCCCCAGGGCGACAAGCACCCGTCGCGCCTCCTCGGCCAGGGCTGGAAGGTGCGGCCCCAGATTGGGATCGAACCCGGCGAGACGGCCACGATCGCCGACATCGTGGGCCCCGGCGCGATCCAGCACATCTGGATGACGCCGACCAAGAACTGGCGGCTCGCGATCCTCCGCGTCTACTGGGACGATCAGGAGCAGCCCTCCATCGAGTGCCCGCTCGGCGACTTCTTCGCCTCCGCGATGAACCGTTGGGCGCAGATCAGTTCGCTGCCCGTCTGCGTCAACCCCGGCGCGGCCTTCAACTGCTACTGGGAAATGCCCTTCCGGAAACGGTGCCGGATGACCGTCGAGAACCTGTGGCACGAGCGGATGAGCCTCTACTACCAGATCGACTACACCCTCACCGAGGTTCCGGAGTACGCCGCCTACTTCCACGCCCAGTTCCGCCGCGTGCGCCACGTCCCCTGCAAGGAGGTCTACACGATCCTCGACGGAGTGAGAGGCCACGGGCAATACGTCGGCACCTATATCCTCTGGAGCGCCAACGACGGCGGCTGGTGGGGCGAGGGCGAGATCAAGTTCTACATCGACGGCGACGGCGAGTTCCCCACCCTCTGCGGCACCGGGACCGAGGACTACTTCTGCGGCTCCTACGACTTCAACCCCGGCAACACCTGGCTGCAGAGCGACCGCCCCAGCGCCTACGTCGAGTTCACCACGCCCTACGCCGGCCTGCCCCTCGTCTACCGGCCGGACGGCGTCTACAATTCCCAGACCAAGTTCAGCCTCTACCGCTGGCACATCATGGACCCGGTCCGCTTCGAGCAGGATCTGCGGGTGACGATCCAGGACCTCGGCATCACCCTCGACGGGCGCTTCCGGCCGCGGGAGGACGATCTCGCGTCGGTTGCCTTCTGGTACCAGACGCTGCCCACCGCGCCCTTTCCGCCCCTGCCCGACCGCGACTACCTGGAGCCGATCGCCCGCGTCTGATGCTCGCCTATTCCCACAACGATTCGTCGAGGCTCCGGCCGCTCTTCGAGGCGCTGGAGTTTGGCTTCGACTGCATCGAAGCGGACGTCTACGCGGTGGAGCGCGAGCTTCTGATCGGCCATGATCGCGAGGTCTTGTCGCCCGAGCGAACGCTCGCCTCTCACTATCTTCGCCCGCTGGCGGAGTCGAACGACCGGCCGATGTGGCTGGTGATCGACGCGAAGGAGGACGGCCCGGCGGTCTACGAGGCGTTCAAGCGCGCCCTTGATCGCTTCCCCAGCCTCCGCGAATCATCGATCCGCTTTCTCCTGAGCGGCGAGCGGCCCGCGGACCTGATCGCTCGGGACGGCGGTGAGTGGGCAGGGATAGACGGCCGCTGGGTGGACCTGGACAACGCCTACCCGGCCGACCTGATGCCGTGGGTGAGCGCGGACTGGACGTCTTGCTTCGCTTGGCCCGGCGAGGGCTCGTTCCCGGACGAGGAGAGGACGCGGCTGGAATCCATGGTGGGTCTGATTCACGGCCAGGGCCGCAAGCTCCGGTTCTGGGGTGATCCCGACACCCCCGCTGCCTGGCAGGTCCTCTGGGAGTCCGGAGTCGACATCATCGGCACCGACCATCTGGGCGAGTTGCAGGCCTGGATGCCGTCTCGAAGGGCCTGTCAGTCTGAGGGCTGAGGCGAGCAAGGTGGTTTCGGCGTCTCGCCGATCTCCCAGCCTGCGAGGCCCCTAACTAACCCGCGGACAAGCTCCTCCGCGCGATCGTCTGAATCCGCATCGACGCGCCATCCCGGTCCCCGGAATGGGCCGCGAGGTAGTCCATCAGACCGAGCGTCAGCTTATCGATGGTGCCGCAGTAGAGGTCGTCCACACGATCGGGATCGGCGGGCGGAATCCCGGTCATCGTGTACAGCTTGCGCGCCCGTCGATGATCATGGAGGGCGGAGACCATCGAGACGATCATCCCTGCCTGCCCGGCGGCGAACGTGCGCCCCAGTCCTGCCGACTCCAGCTTGGCGGCGAACTCCGCGACCTTCTCCAGAGGCGGCATCGGGCGAGGGTTGGCGGAGGGAGCGTGAGGCTTTCCTTGAAGCTCTCCCATGAGCTTCCCGTCGAGGTAGAGCCGCATCCGGCCGCTCCGGTCGCAGGTCGCCGCGACATGCTGCCAGACGCCGATCTTGAGTTGCACCGCCGCCTCGACCGTCCCCGTAACGTTGATGAGCCGGAGCGTCTTCCCCGAGTCGATGAAATCGAAGTTGTAGCC
>DATJYD010000386.1:0-6103 GCA_035499755.1 Fimbriimonadaceae bacterium | reverse complement strand
GAACGAACCACGGATCGACCCGGCCCGAGCAGGGAACCCGGACAAGCCGCACGCACGACGAATACTTCTTGCGGGAGGTGCCCGCGAGGTCCGCTGCCTGGTAGGAGCACCAGGTGCAGCAAAACGTGAGGATTTTGGGCTCGAACTCTTGGGTCATCGGAGCGCTCCTGTCAGCTCAGCGAGGATCTGCCGGTCTTCGTATTGCTTCGTCGCGGGAATGTGGGCTGGGCATTCCATCGCGCAGAGGCCGCAACCCCGGCAGAGGGCTTCGTTCACAACCGCCACGTGGCGGACGTCGTCGTAGAAGATTGCGCTGTAGGGGCAGACGTCGATGCAGGTCTTGCATCCCTTACAGGCTTGGTCGTCAATCCAGGTCACGAAGGGCTCGGTCTCGACGAATCCGGCGTCGATGAGGGTCATCGCCTCGGCCGCCGCCGCCGAAGCCTGGGCGACGGTGTCGGGGATGTCCTTCGGGCTCTGGCAGGCTCCTGCGATGGAGATGCCGTCCACGAACGTCGATACCGGCCCCAGCTTGGGGTGCCGCTCCAGGAAGAAGCCACCGGTTCCGCAAGAGATGTTGAACTTGCGCCGTACCTCTTCCACATCGGCTTGGGGCTCCATACCCACCGAAAGCACGACCATGTCGACGGGAATTCGTCGGACGACGCCGAGAAGCGTGTCCTCGGCACGGACGACGAGCTTGCCTTCCTCGTCGGGGGACATCGCCCAGTCGGAGACTTCCGCGACCCGTCCCCGAATGAACTGGACTCCCTCTTGCTGGACCCGTTCGTAAAACTCCTCGTAGCCTTTGCCGGCCGCGCGAATATCGATGTAGAAGTTGAATATCTCGGCGCCCGTTCGCTCTTGGATCAAGTGGGCCAGCTTCATCGAGTACATGCAGCAGACCCGCGAGCAGTAGCGGTTGGTATTCTCGTCACGGCTGCCGACGCAGTGGACGATGGCGACTCGTTTGGGCGCGCTCCCGTCCTTCAGCCGGACTTCGCCGTTGAACGGACCGGAGGCGTTGACCATCCGCTCGACTTCGAGGGACGTATACACGTTCGGATACTTGCCGTAGCCGTACCGAGGAATCCGTTTGGCGTCGAAGGTCTTGAAACCGGTGGCGAGAATGATCGCGCCCACTTCGAGCTTTCGGATCTCATCATGCATCGAATAGTCGATGGCTTTCGGTTCGCACACGGTCGCACAGAGTTGGCAGTCGCAGCAGACTCCGCAATCGAGACAACGCTTGGCTTCTTCGACCGCCATCGCCTCGGTGTAGCCAGTGCGGACCTCCTCAAAGGACTTCCGGCTGGTCAGTGGGATGGACGGCAGGGGAACCTTGTGGTGGAAGACGGCGCCGGACGTATCGACGGAGTAAGTGGGGACGAAGGGGGCTTCGGATTCGCGGCCGGCATGGGTATTCTTGCCGTCGAGGTAGCGCTCGATTGAGATCGCCGCCTTCTTGCCCGCGTACATCGCATTGACCACGACGTCGGGGCCGGTTACGCAGTCGCCTCCGACGAAGACGCCGGGAATGTTGGTTTCGAGCGTAGTCTGGTCGGCCTCGAAGGTGTTCCACCGGGTGGTGTCGAGGCCGAGCTTGTCGCCCAGCGATGCGATGTCGGGAATCTGGCCGATGGTGGCGATTACCGCGTCGCAGTCGATCCTGAAGTCAGATCCGGGGATGATTTCGGGGGCTGCTCGCCCGGAGGCATCGGCGGCTCCCAGCTTCATCTTGAAGCACTCCAGGGCCGTGACTCCCTTTTCAGGGCTGCCCTGGATCGCTTTCGGAGCGGTTAGGAGCAGCAGCTCGACGCCTTCGGTTTCGGTGTCCTCCACCTCTTCTGGGTCGGCGGGCATCTCGGTGCGGGTCCGGCGGTAGGCGATCGTCACCTTTTCGGCGCCGCACCGAAGGGCGGTTCGCGCCGCGTCCAGCGCGGAGTTGCCGCCGCCGATAACCACAACTCTCTTTCCGATCGAGAAAGGACCTTCAAGATTGACCTTGCGAAGGAACTCGATTCCGCCCCAGATGTTCGGCAGGCTTTCGCCCTCGATGCCCAGCTTTCGTTCCTGGTGGGCGCCGATGCCTAAAAAGACGGCGGCGTGGCGTTTGCGCAGGTCTTCGAGCGTGGTCTCTTTCCCGATGGGGCTGTTGAGTTTAATCTCGATCCCGGTCGCTTCCAGCCGCTTGATCTCCTGTCCGATGACCGTCCGCGGGAGCCGGAATGCGGGGATTCCGAGCGTAAGCATCCCGCCGGGAACTGACGAAGCCTCGTAAATGACGGGCTTGAATCCACGCTGACGAAGCTCGTGGGCGCACATCAGTCCGGCCGGGCCGGCGCCGACGACGGCCACCGTCTCCGGCCGCTCCTTCGCCGGCTTAGGAATCTCGTAATCGGGAAAGCGGTCGGTGACGAACCGTTTGAGGCCGGGGATATTGAGGGGATCGTCGACTTTGGCGCGAGTGCAATGCTCGGTGCACGGATGGGTGCATACGCGACCGCAGATCGAGGGGAGCGGGTTATCGCGGAGGATGACGTCCAGTGCCTCCTTAAACTCGCCTTGGCCGATCAGAGTGACATAGCCCTGCGCATTCTGATGGATGGAGCAGCCGGCCTGGCACGGCGGCGCGCCCTTGCGGCTGATCGTGAAGACGTTGGGCACGGCCTGAGGAAAGGCGCGATAGATCGCCTTTCGCTGAGACATGCCCTCGTCGAATTCAGACGGGAGATGGACCGGACAGACGCTCGTGCATTCGTCGCAGCCGGTGCAAAGGTCCTCCCGAACGTAGCGCGCCTTGCGCCGGATCTTGACATCGAAGTTCCCGACGAATCCGTCCACGGACTCGATCTCGGAGTAGGTGAGGAGCTCGATGTTCGGGTGGGCCCGAACCTGCGTCATCTTGGGGGTGAGAATGCAGGCGGCGCAGTCGAGGGTGGGGAACGTCTTGTCGAACTGAGCCATGTGGCCGCCGATCGTCGGTTCACGCTCGACAAGGTAGACCTTCTTGCCCGAGTCTGCGATCTGGAGGGCCGCCTGGATGCCCGCGATTCCGGCCCCTACGACGAGAACGTCCCGCCTGACTTCGACCCGTTTGCGGTCGAGCGAGTCGTGGAGGGCCACCCGCCGGACGGCGGCCGAAATGTGCGACTTCGCCTTCTCGGTCGCGTCGGCCCCATCCGAGGTCACCCAACTCACATGTTCGCGGATGTTCGCCATCTGAAAGAGGAAAGGATTCTCGCCCGCATCTTTGATGGCTCTTCGGAACGTCACCTCGTGCATCAGAGGCGAACAGGACGCAACCACGACCCGGTTGACCTTGCCGGCCCGGATATCCTCCTTGATCATGTCTTGGCCGGGGTCGGAGCACATAAACTTGTACTCCTTGGCGACAGACACGAACGGGAGGGTAGCTGCAAATTCGACGACCGCCTTGACGTCGACTTTCGAGGCGATGTTGATGCCGCAGTGGCACACGTAGACGCCGATCTTCGGCGCGCCGTTCAGGATCGGTTCAGGCTCGGGCATGTTCAGTCTCCCGTACATTCTTGGGCAGCGGCACGAAGAGCCGCTGGATTCCTAGATCTTGGGCCGGCAACCCAAGAGCCAGCCCCATCAACTGCGTGAAGTAGGCCACCGGGAGCTGCGCGGCGTCGCCGTAACGGGCCTTGATCTGGTCCTGATTGCATTCGAGATTGAACTGGCAGAGCGGGCAAGCGGTCGCCATCACGTCGGCGCCCTTCTTCTTCGCTTCTTGCAGGAGAATGAAAGGCAGCCAAAGCCCCACGTCCGGCGTCGTTCCCGATAAGGAGCCTCCGCAGCAGCGTGATCGGAGGGGCCAGTCGACGACGGTCGCGCCCAGCGCCTCCATGATCTGATCCATCGTCCTCGGCTCGACCGGATCGTCGAAGGACTCGTAGGGACGAACGATCTGGCAGCCGTAATAGGAAGCGACACGGATGCCGCTGAGGGGCTTCTTCACGCTCTTCGCAATCCGGTCCACGCCGAGATCGTTGACGAGAACGTCGAGGGGATGCCGAACCCGAACTTGCCACTCGCCGGGCAAGCCAACCTTCTTCAGCCCCTCTTTGACGCGGCGCCCGATGTCCGGTTTCTCGTCGATCGCGTGCTGCGCCTTCCGGAGAGTTAGAAAGCAGGCTGCGCACGGAGTAACGAGATCGCAGGGGCCCCCCGCCGATTTGCCGGCGAGGGCGAGGTTGCGGGCGGCAAGCGTAAAGGCCTTCGCCTCGTCGATCGACATATAGGTCGTAGCCCCGCAACAATTCCAGTCCGGCAATTCGTTTAGGGGTTCTCCAAGCGCTTTAAACACGGCAAGGATCGACTCTTCATAGGCTCTCCCTCCGGTTTTGAGGGAGCACCCTGGGTAATAAAGATAGGCCACTTACTTGCCTCCCGCTTCGACCGAGTTGAGCAGATCTCTTACATCCGAGGGATTCGCTGTTTTCTCTCGCTTAAGGCTGAATCTTCCCGTGCGCAATAGGCCCATTCCAAGGCGCATCTTGCCGAAGAGGCCGAATGGATTGGTCTTGGCGTAGAGCCGGACGATAAGACGGCCCTCGCTGCTGCGCCCGCTCGATTCGACCGCCCGGTAGAATTCGTTGGCCAGGACGGGGATGGGGAAGCGCTTCGGATAATGGCCGGCCTGGATCGCCTTCCGCTTCAAGGCATACATCACGTCCGTAACCTTGATCTGCTTGGGACAGGCGGTGGTGCAGGCGTAGCAGGAAGCACATAGCCAGATCGTCTTGCACGACAGAACTTCTTCCTTTAGCCCGGCCTTCGTCAGAGCGATGACCTGGCGTGGGGTGTAGTCCATATAGGGACTGACCGGGCAGACGCCGCTGCATGTCCCGCATTGGATACAACTAAGAAGCTCGTCGCCGCCGACCATCGCGGCTATTTCGTTGGCGAACTCCGGATCAGCCTTCTCCTGATACCTGATCCTCGGATGTGAGATCGTATCTGTCATAGCTGCCCCCTCTTCCCAGGTGAGCGAGCTAAAAACCTGAACCGGATACACCCGATTCCACGACTCCGATCTCGATCGCGCTAGAAACCCTTGCCTCGTCTTGGGCAAGCTTCCTCACTGAAATGCGTTCTGGCTAGCGTGAGATCTTCTTTTCCGATATGCCCTTTCTATACCTCTGGCCGTTAGGCGATATCAACGGTTGGCGCAACTTTCTTAATAGTTTTCAGAACTATCTGAAAGTTGCGAACACGCTCAGATTGCTCACTATTATCGTTCCCAATCACGAACAGCGCTATCGCGAATTGGAACGTCGTTGCTTTTTAGGACAATCCCCTGGAGCTATGCCCTGGGGTCCCCGAGCGGCGCGAGCTGATTCTCAGCTTCTCGCTCAGACCCCGGGGCTGCGCATCCCGCGCGCCGCTAACTGCCCGAAAGCGATGCCCCCGTCATTGGGCGGAATCCTCTGATGCACGAAGCAGCGAATGCCGAGCGATGTCAAACGACCGTGCATCGATTCGAGTAGGAGCCGGTTCTGGAAGCACCCGCCGCTGAGAAGCACGGGAAGATCGAACCGAGCCGCCACCGCGCACGCGGCATCGACAAGACCGTTGTGGAACCTGGCGGAGATGCGGCCCGGCTCGGCTCCGGTCACCAGATCGTGCCCCAGAGCGGCAAGGGCCGGGCGCCAGTCCACCTCCGCAAATCCCGCCGATTCCGCGACCTGGAATGGATAGGCGCTCACTTCCGACGGAAGAGCCATGTGCTCGAATCGCATCGCGGCATCTCCCTCGAATCGCGACATCGAGATGCCGGCTCCGATAGCGGCGAAGGCATCGAACAATCGGCCCACGCTCGATGTCGAGATTGAGCGAAGGCCGGTGGCGAGCATGGCCCTCACGCCGGCCAGGGTCCTTCGATCGAAGACGCCCGCCGCCCAGGAATCAAATCCCGGGGGCCATGCCTCACGATATGCTTCGTAAAGCAATCCCAGAGCTGCGCGGCGTCCCTCGCGAACGGCGGCATCGCCGCCTGGCAGCAGGAACCGGCGGAAGCTGCCGACCCGCTCCCAAGTCGGCCGGCTCACTCGAAAGAACTCGCCGCCCCAGATCG
>DATJYD010000385.1:0-5959 GCA_035499755.1 Fimbriimonadaceae bacterium | reverse complement strand
CAGGCGTTCGTAGCTCCTTTCGACGGCCAAGTGGCAAAGCTCGAGGTGGTTAGGGGAGACCAGGTGAGCGACGGTGATTTACTGGCCTTGATCGGAGCAAACGAGGGGGAACATGAGCACACGACTTGAGCCTTCTCAGTTTTCGAAAGTGTGCGAGCGCGTCATGCGTTCCTGCATGCCGGAGGACTTCCACCATCAGCAGTTCTGGATGGAGGGATGGAAGATCGCGACCAACCGCATGCATTACCTGCATGTGAGCCATCTTGGCCTCTCCGACTCGCTCCGTACGCTCATCCGCGTCCGGGCAAATCTCCGGAAGCCGAATCTCAACCTCGAGCTGATCAAGCCGGATGTCGAGACGCTCTGGAGCGAACTCGCCAAAAAGGCGGACGAGTCTGCCCATGCGTACTTCAACGGCGAGAACGGATTCGAGTGCTGCTTCCTGGCCATCACCGGCAACAGCTACATCACCGGCTCGGTGGTGATCAGCCGCTTCATGCCCCATCCCGCCCGCTGACCGCCTCTTTTTCGTGGCCAGGGGGGATTGAGAAGGAGTCTGTCCGAGCTTCCAAACGATGGACGAAGCGGACTCTATCGCCCAGCGGGCGTCCGGGAACCTGAGCTTCGGATTTGCGGCGAGGCCCTCCGACTTGGGACTCCGCTTCCCATCGGCCGTGCCGCACAGATCGCGCGGGGGGCGCCCGCCACGTTAACATGCGGCCTCAAAATGAAGCGACATTCGAGATCGAGCCGTCATAGAATGTGGTGGGGGTTGGTGAGCCAATCTCCGCAGTTCGACACTCAAACATGTCCCTATACTCAGACGGGGTCTCCCAACTTCTCGAAGTTCTCCCGCCCCAGGTGCGCAAGCGCCTCGAAGAGGCCAACGATTTCGAGAACCTCATCGAAGTAGTTTTGGATTACGGGCGGCCCGCCGAAGCGCGATACCGCGACCGTGTCGTCCGCATGCCGGAGTTGCCGGTCACGTTCGACGACATCGATTACGTGGATCGCCTCACCGGGGAATTCGGCACCGACAATCGGGCCGGCATCGAGCGCACCCTCCACCGAATTTCGGCCATCCGCAACCGCCATGGCCGGGTCATCGGCTTGACTTGCCGCGTCGGGCGCGCCCTCGAAGGCACGATCGACATGATCGACGATATCGTTCGGTCCGGCCAGTCCATCCTCTTGCTCGGCAAGCCGGGAGTCGGCAAGACGACCAAGCTGCGCGAAGTCGCGCGCGTCCTCTCCGACGAGGTCGAGAGGCGGGTCGTTATCGTCGACACCAGCAACGAGATCGCCGGCGACGGCGATGTCCCCCACCCAGGCATCGGCTCCGCGAGGCGGATGCAGGTGCGGGTGGCGTCCGAGCAACACAACGTGATGATCGAGGCGGTGGAGAACCACATGCCGGAGGTCATCGTCATCGACGAGATTGGGACCGAGCAGGAAGCCTCGGCGGCTCGCACGATCGCCGAACGCGGCGTCCAACTGGTGGGTACCGCCCATGGCCAGACCCTCGAAAACCTGATGCTCAACCCCACGCTCTGCGACCTCATCGGAGGCATCCAGGCGGTCACCCTTTCCGACGCCGAGGCGGCGCGGCGTGGCACCCAGAAGACCGTTCTGGAGCGCAAAGCCCCGCCGACCTTCGACGTGGTCATCGAGCTCCTCGACTACGACCGCTTGGCCGTGCATCACAACGTTCAGAAGACGGTCGACCTGATCTTGCGCGGGGTTCCTCCGAGGCCGGAGATCCGAGTCCGCACGGGGGCCGGCGAGACGGAGATCGTGCAGAAGGAGCAGACCTCGGAGCTCGACGATCCCGGATTCAACCGCCGGTTCCCAGCGCTCTCCCGCCAGGAGCCGATCAAGCAGAATGGAGCGCGGTCGGAGTCGCGCGGTGCCGCCGAGGCGAATGGAACGGCTCTCGCGGCTCAGCATCTGATCCGGATCTATCCGTACGGGATCGCCCGCACGAGGCTGGAGCGAGCGATCCGCGAGAAGCGCGCGCCCGCCTACGTCATCAACGATCTCTCCCAGGCCGACGCGGTAATGGCGATCCGCTCGACCTATCAGAGCAAGCCGCGCAAGCTGCGCGATATCGCGGGCAAGCCGATCAACACGGTCGTCGTCAAATCGAACACGTTCTCCCAGATCTCCGACGCCCTCGATTCGATTATCAAGCAGCAGACCGAGGGATTCGATACGGAGACGCGGGCCGTCGAGGAAGCGCAAGCCGGCATCGAAACGGTGATGCAAAGCAACAAGCCGTTCGAGCTCTCGCCCCAGCCTGCGCCGATCCGCAAGGTTCAGCATCAGATGATCGAGGCGAGGCGTCTTGCCAGCGAATCGGTCGGCGAGGACCCGAATCGGCGTCTGCGGATTTTGCCGACGCGGTTGTAGCGGCTCCATCCTCTGTTCGCTCCGCAAGCGCCCGCGCGCCACTGCATGGCACGGAACCGCGTAGATCGACGGTAGGTACCAAGGTTTCGGGATGATTCAAGCTCTCGACCGATCTGAGATTGAGGAGTTACTTCGTTCGAGCACATTCGCGCGAATCGGCTGCCACGCCGACGGCGAAACCTATGTCGTGCCGGTCGCCTACGTGTACGACGTGCCGCATCGAAGGCTCGTCCTTCAATCCAAGCACGGCAAGAAGATCGAGATGATGCGCTCGAATCCGGACGTCTGCGTCGAGGTCGACGATCCCGGGGACCTGCTCACCTGGCGGAGCGCCATTCTCTGGGGCCGGTTCGAGGAATTGCACGGAACCGCCGCGTTGGAGGCTTTGGCGATGCTAGTGGATCGCTTCGAGCCTCTCTTCGAAGCGGCCCGCGCCGACTCCCTCACCCCGCCCCGGCTGCGCCACGAACCGGAGAGAGACGTCGTCTTTGCCATCCAGATCGACCGCATAACCGGGCGCTGGGAAGACGGAGCCCACTGAGCTTGGACCTGCGATTCTGGATTGAGGCGTACCCGCCTATCGCTCCTTTCCTCCCCCTTCTAGAGACGACAGGAGGCCGGTGGGTTCGATGAGCGCCTCCCGGATCTCCTGACCGAGCCATCCTCCCTCCGAGTCGCCGCCGAAGTGGTCTTCGACGGCCTGGGCACGGAATCCAAAGGTACCCACTCGCCCCTCGAAGCGGTGGACGGCGCTTAGCCGGCCCGCACCGGAGAGGTCCGGTCGCGCTGCTCTCGCCAGCGAGCTTCGTGGCCGTCGATCGTCCAGGTCCGGCCTGAGTAAGGGAGGGACTCTACGACGACCTCATGAAGCGGCAGATTGGTGCCGACCTGCTCGGGATCCGCCCCTGCATGCAATCCATGCCGGTAGACAAGGGTCGTCCGCGCGTCTCGCCGCATATCAGCCACCGTCGGCGCCCCGAAAGCTCCAAGCAGGGCTGTCACGAGGGAAGCGGCGAGCAGCGAAATGAACGCTGGATGGAGAAGGAACGGCCATATTCGCAGCAGCACGCCTACCGCAGCGAGATAAGAGATCCCAGCCGCGACCCAGCATGCCGCGACGACTATGGAAGGCGCCAAGCACGACTTCTCGAGTTCGAGCCGCTCGGGCTGCGAAAGCGCGCGGGTGGCCCGCGTAGGTGCTTGTTCCGGCGCCCCTTGCGGCTCGTTGGTGCTGAGCGTGATCCAGAGCCGAACCAAAACTCCGTCCACAAGCAGGAGTCGGCGAGAGCCCATATAGAGCTGAATCTCGTGTTCCACGTGAGGATCGCGGTTGGAGAGGACTCGGATTCCAAACAGCCGGTTCGCAAGATCGGACCACGGCTGGTTGTCCATCCGGCCATTGAGGACGGCCACCACGCCGGATTCGAGGTCTTGCCGGAGGGCCTGAATCCTCTTCGTCGACCACCAAGCCGCCAGTCCGGCTCCCGCCAGAACGAGCACTCCGCCAAAGAGACAAATGAGGTACCCGTTCAACTGCCCTCTGAGAATGGCGAGAAACGTCAACCAAACGAGAAGGAGGAACGGCGAAAGGACGCCGACGATCCCTCGAAGCACGCGCGTGTTTCGAAGGTCGCTCCGAACGGCCGCGTACTCATCGAGGCTCAAGCTCCGAACCTCGGTCACGGGCAGACCGGCAAGGTCTTTGGCCATGCTTACATTCTGCTGCGGACCAAGAGCTTTTGCACAGCTTCGATCGCAGAATCGGCGTCGAGGCCGCACTCGGAACGGATGAGCGGCTGAGCGCCATGCTCGACGAAGCGATCCGGCAACGCCAGGATCTTGTGGCGGAGGTGGCCAAGCCCTCGCTCGTGCAGCTCATCGCGCACGGCTTCTCCGAACCCTCCCCGGCGAACGTTCTCTTCGATGGTCACGAGGCATCCGCATCGCTCCGCGATCTCGCAGATCACGTCGGCATCGAGGGGCTTCAGGAAGCGGGCATTCACGACACAGCTTTCGATTCCGATCTCAGCGAGCTTCTGGCCGGCCTCGTAGGCGACGCTGACCATCGATCCCGCGGCGACGATCGCGACCTGAGCCGGATCGGCCGTCCGCAGAATCTCTGCCTTGCCGAACTGGATCGGCGTTCGCCGCTCCGGAAGGCGGTCGTCGCTCGACCCCCGCGGGTAGCGCACGGCGGAAGGATGTTCGCCGTAGGCGCACATCCAGTGGGTCATCTCGCGCAACTCCGTGGTATCGCGAGGCGCGAGCAGCACCAGGTTCGGAATGCAGCTCAAGAAGCTGACGTCGAACGCGCCGTGATGGGTTGGGCCGTCGTCGCCGACCAGGCCGGCCCGATCCATGAAGATCCTCACCGGCAGGTCCTGGATCGCCACATCGTGGAGGACTTGGTCGAATCCGCGCTGAAGGAAGGTCGAGTAGATCGCGCAAAGCGGCTTCATCCCCGCCGCGGCCAGGCCCGCCGCGAACGTCACGGCATGCTGCTCGGCGATGCCAACATCGAAAAACCGGTCCGGCAACTGCTGAGCGAACTTCGTGAGGCCGGTTCCGTCCGGCATCGCGGCGGTGATCGCGACCACCCGCTCGTCCTTCTCCGCGCATTCGATGGCGGCGTCCCCGAAAGCCTGGGTGTAGGAGATCGGCCCGACCGCCTTGACCATTTCACAGGCTTCCAAGTCGAAGGGAATGACGCCGTGCCACTTTCGCGCATCCTCTTCCGCGACGTCGTAGCCCTTGCCTTTGACGGTGAGGGCATGCACGAAGGTCGGGCCGCGCAACTCCCGGACGTTCCTGAAGACGTCGAGGAGGGTGAGGAGGTCGTGGCCGTCGATCGGGCCGATGTACTCGAAGCCCATCTCCTCGAAGATCGTCCCCGTGTCGGGGGGCGCGAAGTAGTGGGTGATGCTATGCCGCAACCCGGCTGCCATCTTCGTCATGGGCGAGGGCAGCTTCTCGACGACGTCCTTGGCGCGATGGGCGAGGCCCTGGAAATCGGGTCTCGACCGGAGGCGCTGGAGGTAGGTCGTGAGGGCGCCGACGTTCGGGGCGATCGACATGCGATTGTCGTTGAGGACGACCGCGATGTCGGTATTCAGGGCGCCGCCGTGGTTGAGGGCTTCCCAACTCATGCCCGATGCGACGGCGGCATCTCCGGTAACGGCGATGACACGCTCGTTCGTGCCGAGGCGGTCTCGCGCCACCGCGAAGCCGAGGGCGGCGGAAATCGCGGTTCCCGCGTGTCCGGCCCCAAACACATCGAGTTCGTGTTCCTCGCGCCTCAGGAAGCCGCTGATGCCCTTGTGCTTGCGGAGCGTATGGAAGCGGTCGAGCCTGCCGGTGAGGAGCTTGTGCGGATAGGCCTGATGGCCCGTATCCCACACGACCTTGTCGGGCGGGATCTCGTAGGCGGCATAGAGCGCGACGGCCAATTCGACCGTTCCCAGGTTGGAGGATAGATGGCCGCCGGTCGTGCTCACCTTGTCGAGAATCGCCTGCCGAAGCTCCTTCGCGAGTTCCAGAAGCTCCTTTTCTT
>DATJYD010000384.1:0-5856 GCA_035499755.1 Fimbriimonadaceae bacterium | reverse complement strand
AGAAGCCGACCGTTCTGTACGACAAGATGAATGCCGCGGCTTGGACCGGCGGCCAGCTAGAGATCGTGGAGGGAATGCGCGAACGTCCCGAGATCGCCTTCGGCTTCTACACGTTCCGCACCAGCATGTTCGTCGAAAACGGTCCGAACGTGACCCCGGCCGGCGGCACGACCCCGGTGCGGAAGGGCGCCGTAAGTTGGTCGGTGAGCAACGACACCCTAAACGGGATCAAGTGCCTGCATCTGCAGACGCAAGGCAGCCGAAACATCGCCTTCCAGACCGACGGGAAGCTGGTCGGCGGCCCCGTCGCGCAGGATGCCACCGTCACTTGGGGCTTCACCGTCGGCTGCGGACGCCAGGTCTGGATCGACAGTCGAGGCCATACCCTTAAGCAAACCTATACGGTGATCGACCACACCGGCACCTACTTCCTGTCCGCGGACTTCAAACCGGACGGCACGATCGACCTCGACATGAAGAGCAAGTCGGGCGAGAAACGCATGAATCTTGTGCCGGTCTCCGGTGGCCAGGCTGCGTTCGATGCCGAATTCGAGCCCATGCTCGTGGACGGCAAAGTCGGCGTCAAAGACAAGGACTACTCGACCTTCGACCCGGTGACTGGGCAGATCGTGCAATGGCATGCCAAGGCGGGCTCGCGCTTCACCGGAGTGCTGAATGGCAAGAAATGCCGGGGCACGACGTTCACGTTGACCAGCGGCTCATCAGTCGAGCGCGTTTATATCGACGACAAGGGCGAGATGCTGCAAGTAGACTTTCCCGACAAGTCCGCGATCGTGCAGGAGTTTGAGCCGCTGAAGGGCCCCGCCGGCCTAAGCAAGATCCACATCGGAGACTGAGCCCAACCGCCAATGAACGAAGTCGTTAGAGGAGCGATCGGATTGGCCGCCGGAGCCGCGGTCGGATACGGCTACCATCTGCTGATGAAGTGCAGCGGTTCGACCTGAATCAACGCGAAGGCGCCGGTGGTTCCGGTGCTCCTCGGCGCGATCATCGGCCTCGTGGTCGCGTGCAGCTTTGGCAAGCACTAGCGGCTAAGGGTAGCATCCCTGAATCATGAGCGCCTCCAAAGCCGCCGCGCCTGCCGAGAAGGCGGAACAATACGATCGATTGGTAGCCTCGATCCCGGAGATCGAGCGCAAAGGCGCCGCCAACCCGTACACCGCCGTGAACGGCAACATGTTTTCCTACCTGCATCCCTCGGGTCTCATGGCGCTGCGGCTGCCGGAGTCGGATCGCTCCCAGTTTCTAGCCACGTATTCGTCCAAGCTCTTCGAGGCCTACGGAATCGTGCAGAAGGAGTATGTGACGGTTCCGGAGGAGCTTTTGGCCAACACCGAGGAACTGCGCCCCTACTTGGAGAAGGGCTTCGCGTATGCCAAATCGCTTCGCCCGAAGCCATCGAGGAAAGCCTGATTTTGGAGTGCGGCGACCAGCGAGCTCGAGAGCGCTCACCACGAAAAGAGATCGCAGATTGTCGCCCCGGCCCACCCCATCGACGAACAACGCTGCCCCGCCCCGTAGCGAATCGCGACTCCGTGGTCGATCACCTGCATTTGGAGGCCGTCTCTTTGCACGTTGCCTCCCAATGATCTTCCGCAAGCCCGCCAACCCCAACCGCCGTCATTCCCCGAACCCAAGAACGCCGGGCTCCAAGCATCTCCAGCGTCTGCACGCAAGGCCTACGCTTTTCGACTTTCTTGCCGCTCACAATACAAGCCAGGTAGTGATGGTCCAAGGGGCAAGAAAGTCAAAAAAGTGCTCCGCAGCCTTGCGTGCGGACGCTGGAGATGCGATCAGTCACTCGTTCTTGGGTTTGGGGAAAGACGGCTCACGATCCCTTGTTCGAGGTTGCGAGACGGACGAAAGCGAGTTTCAGTGCGTTTGCCCGTGACGCCTTTCCTGACTATCTAAGGCAACCCCATGCAAAGCGACCGTCCCCTAGCCGTCTACGTCCACACTCCGTTCTGCCCTTCGAAATGCGGCTACTGTGATTTCAACTCGTTCGCTATGCAGGGCGAGATCATGGAGCGGACGACCCGTGCGATCGTCGCCGAGATCGCCCGCAGCCCCCTCCGCGGGCGGCCGGCGAAGACGATCTTCTTCGGAGGCGGCACGCCGACCTATCTCGCGGAAGACCAGTTGCTCAGGATCTATCAGGCGGTGGTCGAGGTTCATCCCCCGATCGACGGATGCGAGATCACGAGCGAATCCAATCCCGGCACCGCCGACGCCGCCAAGTACCGGGCGATGCGTCAAGCTGGATTCAACCGCATCTCCCTCGGCGCCCAGAGCTTCCTCGACGATGACCTCATCCGCTTGGAACGCGTCCATCGAGCCGATGAGATCGGCCGCGCCGTGAATCTCGCTCGGGAGGCCGGATTCGACAACCTGAACCTCGACCTCATGTTCGCCCTACCCCACCAGACCATGGCCGGTTGGCGGAAAAACCTCGACCGCGCCCTTGCCCTCGAACCCGAGCACCTTAGCCTCTATTGCCTGACGATCGAGCCCAACACGACCTTTTACAAGAAGCACCTTCGGGGGCAGCTTCACCTGCCCGACGACGAAGCCCAAGTCGCGATGTACGAGGAATGCCTCGACCGGCTCGCCGCGGAGGGCTACGCCCAATACGAGATCTCCAACTTCGCCCATCCTGGCCGAGAGTGCCGGCACAATCTCTGCTATTGGCACGGCGAGGAATACGCGGGCTACGGCCCGGGCGCCGTCGCATGCATTGCCGGCGAGATCAACGCCCCAACACCCTGCCCCTTCGCGGTCCGCTCTACCAACCTGAAACACCCCGAGCGCTACTGCGCGGCGATCGAGGCGGGCGAGTCGCTAGCCTTCGAGAGAGAGGAGCTCGACGAGAAGATCCTCCGCACCGAGCGTGTGATGCTCGGTCTTCGCCTACGATCGGGCATTCCCAAGGAGGGTCTCGATCCTACGTCGGTCGCCCGGTTGATGGACCGGGGGTGGGTCGAAACCGCGGGGGATCGGCTTCGATTGACCCGCGCCGGTCTCCATTTCTGCTCCGAAGTCGTGCTCGAACTGATCTAACCCGAGTCCTCCGCAGTCGCCTTGAACGCGTCCGGCCTGAATCAGTCAGGATAAGGGAGATGAAGGCGATGGTGCTGGAAAGGCGGGCGCCGATCGAATCGGCCCCGCTTCGGCTTCTCGAAGTTCCCGACCCCGAGCCAAGCGATGGCGAGGTGAGGGTGAAGGTGAACGTCTGCGCGCTCTGCCGGACCGACCTGCACGTGATCGAGGGCGACCTCCCGCCAGTGAAGCTGCCGGTCATCCCCGGCCATCAGGTGGTCGGCGAAATCGACAAGCTGGGGCCGGGCTGCAAGAAGCTGAGAGTCGGGCAGAGGGTCGGGATCGCCTGGCTCCGCCACACTGACGGGACCTGCGGCTACTGCCGGCGAGGACGTGAAAACCTATGCCCGAACTCGCGCTACACCGGTTACATGGCGGACGGCGGCTACGCCGAATTCGCGACCATCCCGGAGGACTTTGCCTACGAACTGCCCGAGGGCTTTTCCGACATCGCGGGCTCGCCCCTCCTTTGCGCCGGGCTTATCGGCTACCGGGCTCTTCAGCGCGCCTCCGTGCCGGATGGTGGCAAGCTGCTCCTGATCGGTTTCGGCTCCTCCGCCCACATCGTGATCCAACTCGCCCTCCACCGAGGCTGCCGGGTCTTCGTGGTCAGCCGGGCGGAGAAACACCTGAAGCTCTCCCGCGAGCTTGGCGCGGAGTGGGCGGGCCTCAGCGTCGAGGGGATTCCCGAGAAGATGGACAGCGTGATCCTCTTCGCCCCGGCGGGGGAGCTTGTGCCGGATTCCTTGAGCGTCCTCGACCGGGGTGGGATTCTCTCCATCGCCGGGATCCACCTTTCCGACGTGCCGGTTCTGAACTATGAGCGCCACCTGTTCTATGAGAAGGAGGTTCGCTCGGTGACCGCGAACACCCGCGAGGACGGCCGCGCCCTGCTCGCCGAGGCCGTCGCCGCCAACGTCCAGCCCCACGTGCACACGTTCCGGCTGGAAGAGGCGAACGAGGCCCTCCTAAGGATGAAGCGGGACGGCATCGAAGGCACAGGCGTCCTCCTCGTTCGCTGACGGGATCTGCGGCTTCATCCCCTGGTCATTATCCTTCCCGCGGGTGGGGGAGGGGGTTGTCCACGGATATGAGGTTTTGAGCAAAAATGGGCCGTTTTCTCATAGTTTCGGCCAGAATTACCAGGTCAAGCGCCAGTGCCGTTTATTTGAGGAGACCGAACCACCGAATCCACCGAGATCCACCGCCTCGGAGGCGGGGCCGATTCGACGGCCGACGGCCCAAGCTAAACCGTATTAGGTCAAGCCCGGTCTCGCCGTCGTTCCCCAATGCGGCAAAGGACACATCACCGGGGAGGGCCATGAAGACCCCAGCGAAAGCCCGTTGCCACGCTTACTTGGCGACCAAACCGATGCCGAGCTTGTCGCGGACCTTCTTGAACGCCTGGAGGGCGAACTCGAGGTCTTCCTGCGAATGTGCCGCGCTGGGCATCGTGCGGATGCGCGCGCGGCCTCGGGCGACGGTCGGGAAGACGATGCTGAGGGCGTAGATCCCCTCGTCCCAGAGCGCGCGCTCCATCTCCTGAGCCTTCGCCTCGTCGCCAACGTAGACCGGGGTGATCGGGGTCTCGCTGCCCATCGTGTCGAACCCGGCTTCCTTGAGGGCGTTCTTCCACCAGGCCGTGTTCGCCCAGAGCTTGCGCATGGGCTCCGGATCGCTCTCCATGACGTCGAGGGAGGCGATCAAGGCCGCCGCGACCATCGGCGGATGGGCGGTCGAGAAGAGGTAGGGGCGGCCGCGGTTGATGAGCCAATCCTTCAGCGCGGCCGAGCCCGCGATGTATCCGCCCACCACGCCGAGCGCCTTCGAGAGGGTGCCAAGCTGGATGTCGACTCGCCCGTAGAGATTAAAGTGCGAGGTCGAGCCGGCGCCGTTCTTGCCGAGCACGCCGCTCGCGTGGGCATCGTCGACCATGATGAAGGCGTCGTACTGCTCAGCGAGCCGCACGATGTCGGGCAGCGGCGCGATGTCGCCGTCCATGGAAAACACGCCGTCCGTGATGATCATCCGCTTGGCGAAGTTCTGGGTGCGCTTGAGAATCGCCTCGAGCCCATCCATGTCCTTGTGCGGATAGACGTAGCCGTCGGACTTCTTGTAGGCCGCCGAGCCGAGCCGGACGCCGTCGATGATCGAGGCATGGTTCAGCTCGTCGGAGATGATCACGTCCTTGTCGGTGACGACGGCGGGAATCGTGCCCGAGTTGGCGGTGAAGCCGCTCGAAAAGACGAGCACGGCCTCGACGTGCTTGAACGCGGCCAGCCTGCGCTCCAACTCGTCGTGGATGGACATCGTGCCGCCGATCCAGCGCACCGCACCCGCCCCGACGCCCCACTTGTCAATCGCCTTCCGCGCGGCCTCGACGACCTTGGGGTGGTTGGCGAGCCCGAGATAGTTGTTGCTGGAGAGGTTGACGACCTCCTTGCCGTTCATCTTGACCCGTCCCCCGGCTGGGCTTTCGAGGATCTTGGGCACCTTGTAGAGGTGCTGGTCTTTCAGCGTCTGCAGGTTCTCGGTCAGGAAGTTCTGGAGCGTCGCGTTCATAGTTTCAGGTTACCGCGCCCCAGGACGGTGGTCTTTGTAGGGGAAAGCGGGGACACCGGGGGACGCGGCTCACGGCTTTCGGGGAGCCAAGAGCAATGCTGTTTACTCAAGGAGGCCGAACCACCGAATCCACCGAAATCCACCGCCTCGGAGGCGGAACCGATTCGACGGCCGGCG
>DATJYD010000383.1:0-6477 GCA_035499755.1 Fimbriimonadaceae bacterium | reverse complement strand
GAAGGCCTCGAAGAAGCGGGGCGGCTCGAAGATGCGCAGGTGGACCTCGGCGAGCTTGCCCTCGTGCGTCCTCAGGGTCACGGAGCCTTCACCCTCGACGCGGGACAGCGCTTCGAATTTGAAAGTGCGGTTACTCATTTGGCTAGGGCCTCGCTTTGGGTTTGGAAGGGTTCCGCGGCGCAGTTGATGCCGCGCAGCAGCCGTATCTGTTCGCGAGCGGTGACGCCGTGCTTCGTCATCAACTGAGACCAAGACGCGGTATTCGGCGTCATGCAGGGACCGAAGCAGCCGTAACAGCCTCGCTCGAAAGAGGGACAGATCGCCCCGCATCCAGCCTGGGTGATCGGCCCGAGGCAGGCTGCGCCCTGACCGACGACCACGCACACATTGCCCTTCCGCTTGCACTCCTCGCAGACGCTGTACCTGGGCAGGTTTGGCTTGCGGCCGGTAAGCACGGCGGTCAGGAAGTCGAGAAGCTGGGCTTTCGAAATCGGGCAGCCGCGAAGCTCGTAGTCGACTGTCACGTAGTCTCGGATGGGCTTGGAGTTGGCGAGCGTCTCAATCCACTCCGGATGCGGGTAGACGGTCTCCGTGTAGTCGTGGACGTTCGCCGTATTGCGCAGGGCTTGGAGGCCGCCGGACGCGGCGCAGGCGCCGATCGCGACGAGCACCTTGCTCTGCTTGCGCACGTGCTGGATCCTCCGCGCGTCCTCGGCCGTAGTGATGGATCCTTCGACGAGCGAGAGATCGTACGGGCCGGGCATGTGGACTCGAGTCGCCTCTGGGAAATAGGCGATGTCGACCGCTCCCACGATATCGAGGAGTTCGTCCTCGCAGTCCAACAAGGTGAGTTGGCAACCGTCGCACGAGGCGAACTTCCATACGGCGAGTTTGGGCTTCTTCGGCGTTCTCACAGTTCGCGAACCTCCATGAGCTTGCCCATCTGGTCCCAGTTGTAGACCGGGCCGTCGAGGCAGATGAAGTTGCCACGGAGTTGGCAATGGCCGCACAGTCCGAGGCCGCACTTCATGTTTCGTTCCATCGAGAGGAAGATGTTGTCGCTCGCCACGCCACGCTTCATCAACTCCTGAGCCGTATAGCGGATCATGATCTCCGGTCCGCACACCATGGCGACGGTTTCGTTCGGATCGAAAGGAGCGCGCGGAATGAGCGCGGTCACGAGCCCAACGTTGTTGCGCCAGGTGTTCGGAGCGCGATCGACCGTGACCTGGAGATCGAAGTCGAAGTGAGATCGCCACTCCCTCAGTTCCTTGCGAAACAGGACGTCCTCCGGAGTGCGGGCGCCATAGAGGAGGATGAACCGGCCGTAGCGGGCTCGATTCCTCATGACGCTGTAGATGACCGGCCGGAGCGGCGCGAGGCCGATTCCGCCCGTCACGAGGACGACGTCGTAGCCCCTAGCTCGATCCATCGGCCAGGCTGTTCCAAAGGGCCCGCGGATCATCACCTGGGCGCCAGGCTTCAGGCGAGCAAGTGCTTTGGTCACGTCGCCGACCTCTCGGATCGTGTGAACGATCTCCCGTGCCGAGTGAGGGCTGCCGGAGATCGAGATCGGTACCTCTCCAATGCCGGGAAGCCCGACCATGTTGAACTGCCCCGGCTGGAAGGTCATGGTCGTGGCGTAGTCGGGTTCGACGAGCGCCATGGTGAACGTGTCCGCGGTTTCCCGCCGCGTTCGCTCGACCACCATTAGCTTTGGCAGAGTCGGATCGGCGACCTTATGGCGTTCAGTGGTGGTTTGCAGCATACATGTCGAGCAAGAGGACTCGAGTCGAGTCGAGTCGTCGCTCCAAAACGGTTGCGACTCGCATGAACATGGCCAGGCCCATGCAGGGGTCGGCTTCGCACTTCTGGCGAAGACATGCGGAATCGATCGCGATGGCTCGGACGAGTTCAAGGGCCATCGCATCGAAGCGGGCGCCATCATCGTCCAACAGGCCGGACCAACCCACGAGGTCCCCCGCTCCGACGACGTCGACCGTTACCTGGCCTCGACCGGGAGCGAACGCCTGGACGGAGACCCGGCCGTGGCGCAGGAGGAAGATCTGTTTTACGGGCGTGCCCTGCCGGAACAAGAACTCGCCTTCTTGGAAGACGACGTTGCTTGCGCAGCCGGTGATGAAGTCGAGGTGGTTTTCATCCATTCCAGTTAGGAATGGATGATTAGCGAGAATACGTGCCAGCGATTCCATTTCGTTCTTAACTTATCCCCTCGGCGAAACGACCACTTCTTCGCTAATGAGCCCGTTGTCGGCCTCCCTTTGCCGCGGTCCCTTCGTCTCCGTTGACGGCTTTTTCTGCTCTCGAGGCTTATCTTCGTACAAAGCTCTGGCCTCCTCAGTGATGTCGATGCCCGCGGGACACCATGCGATGCAACGACCGCAACCGACGCACCCCGACGTGCCGAACTGATCGAACCATGCCGCGAGCTTGTGGGTCAGCCACTGTCGATAGCGGGACGACGCCGTCTGGCGCACGCTTCCGCCGTGGATATAGGAAAACTCCTGATTGAAGCAGCTATCCCAAACTCGGGCACGTTCGGACGAGGGTACGCCTAGATTCGTATGTTCCTCGACCGTTGAACAGAAGCATGTTGGGCAACTGAGCGTGCAGCTCCCGCAGGCGAGGCAGCGTTCGGCCACCTTCTTCCAGTGCGGGCTCTCACATTGTTCGTAAATCCTGTCTTTGATTCCGTCCGTCGGCAGATGCTTGGCGATCTCCGATTCGGCCCGGGCCAGTTCTTTCGCGCAGCTCTCTCGGTCTTCCCGGGTAGCCGCTTTGCCTCGCAGCCGCGTCAGAATGCGGCTGCCGCGCTCGCTGCCGGCCTTGAGCAGAAAACGGTGGCCGTGCTCGTCGAGCAACTCCGTCAGCAAGATGTCGAAACCGGATTTCGCGGCCGGCCCCGACTCCATCGAAGTGCAAAAACAGACGCTGGAAGCCGTCGAGCAATTCACGGCGACGAGCAGGACTTTCTCGCGGCGTGCTCGGTAGTCCTCGTCGGCGTAGGCGCGCCCGATTAGAACCTTGTCGAGAATCTCGATCGCCTTCAGATCGCAGGGCCGCAGTCCGATCAGCGCGATTTTGGGAATCGGTTCCGCGCTTGGGATCAGCTCGGTTGCGGCGCCTCGGCGCACGGCCGACCAAAGCTGGCGCTTCGGCGGATAGATCCAGCGCTTCGCAGCCGAGGGGCCGTTGTTGTAGCCAAAAAGCCGGCCGTCCTTCCGCTTCTCCAAGCGGTAGCTGCCGGGGCCCTGGACGTCCGTCCATCCGATCGGAAGGTCGTCTGCCTTGGAGATCGGATCGAACACGATGGCGCCGTTCTTGATCGTCGGGCCGATGGTCGTGTATCCGTCGGACTGGATGGTGGTCAGAAGGCTCTCGAACTCGTTTCTCGTCAATACGATCTGGCCGTCATGTCCGGCCAATTGTTGCTTCATGGGACTCCCCACGAATTCATTTTGGTTCGACGGGACCTTAGTTGGCCGTCGCTGGTTTGCATGACGCAATTCCGACTTCAGGCACTTTGCCGGGTCCCGGGAGAATTGGAGCAGGGTCAGACTTCCCCGTTCGAGGATCTCACAACCGACCGGCGCTGCACACAGCCTAGGCCGGTTCTCATGAGTGGGCTCTCAACTGGAGATGAAACGGCGTTCGGCGTTCGGCGTTGGGGCGTTGGCGCGTTGCCGAATCGAGTTTCAGATTAGGAGTTGCCAGCATTGTCAATCCTCTTTGCTTTCTGGAACCCGTATGGGCGCCCGCGAAGGAAAGGAATCGTCTTACCGGCGCCATGTCAAAATAGAGCGACATGGCAGGCCATAGCAAATGGAAGAACATCCGCATCCGCAAAGGGAAGCAGGATGCGGTGCGGGGAAAGCTGTTTACCAAGATCAGCCGCGAGATCATCGTCGCGGCCCGCGCGGGCGGCGGAGACGTCAGCATGAATCCGCGCCTCCGGGTCGCGGTCGAGAAAGCGCGGGAGGCTTCGATGCCGGTCGACAACATCAAGAAGGCGATCGGCCGGGGAACGGGCGAGATCGAGGGCGCCGATTACGAAGAGCTGGTCTACGAAGGCTATGGCCCCGGCGGCTCCGCGATCATCCTCGAATGCTACTCGGAGAACAAGAATCGGACCGTCGCCGATGTCCGCCACGCCTTCAGCAAGAACGGCGGCAACATGGCCGAGAACGGCTCCGTCGCCTGGCAGTTCAAGCGCGTCGGCAATATCAGCATGGACCGAAACGGAGTCGATGAGGACGAGTTGACCCTCGCCGCCCTCGATGCCGGCGCCGAGGACGTCGAATCCGACGAGGAGAGCTTCACCGTCGTCACCGCGATGGAGGATCTCCACAAAGTCAACGAGGGGCTGATCAAAGCCGGCTACAAGACGGGTGACGCCGAACTCGTCTACATGCCCACGAACAAGACCGAGCTCAGCGCCGATGACTCCGCGAAGCTGATGCGGCTGCTGGACGCGCTCGAAGATCTCGACGACGTCCAGGAGACTTACGTGAACGTCGATATCACGGAGGACATGCTGCAGGAGGCTTGACCGCGAACAGCCGGCTTCCAATAGCGACCCTCATCCTCATCGTAGCGAACCTCGTCGCCGCGTTCGTCTTGCTTTGGCAGCCGGACCTCATCGACCAGTTCGGGTTCAATCCGGCTCGCCCGTCGTTCGAGAGCGTGTTCGCATCCCTGTTCCTCCACGCGAACCTCTTCCACCTGTTTGGAAACATGCTCTTCCTCGCCGCGGTCGGGGCGGCCGTCGAGCTTGCGACCGGGACCCTTCGGTTCGCGGTGGTCTACTTCGTGAGCGGCCTGGCCGGGGTCGGCCTGCACTTTCTCCTCGCCACGCGAAATCCCTTCGAGCCGCACCCGCTGGTCGGTGCGAGCGGCTGCATCGCCGGGTGCGCCGCCTATTACGGGATCCGTTACTACAGCCTGCGCGTCCCCATCGCCCCGAAGCTCGGCGTGCCGGTCGCGGCGGTGATCGGCGCCTGGCTTCTTCTTCAGGTGATCGGAGCCTTCAAGACTATCGGCGACCCTAACGCCTCGACCGCGTTCTGGGGCCATCTCGGCGGCTTTGTCGCGGGGCTCGCGATGAGCTTCATCTTTCGAACCCCGGACTTGGGCCACCTTCGCTTGAGTCACGAGGTGCTGCGCCAGATGAACGAGCGCAGCCCCGCCGCCGCCGTGGCCGCCGCGCTTCGGCACCTGAAGGTACACCCCGACGATCCAGTTGCGCTGCAGCACCTGATCGACGCCCATCGCATAATGAACGACGTCGACGGAGAGGCGGGCGCCCTGGTAAGAATCGTCGATCTCCTGCCCGACGACCACATCGCGGCGCCCATCTCGCGGCTGGGCGAACTGGGACAAATCCACCGCCTAAGCCCCCTCAAGCGGGTGCGGCTCGCCGAAAAGGTCGGTCAGCACGATCTATCCGCCGCCCGCCTTCTTCTCCAGAGCATTGTGGACGGCCCGAACAGCGAGCCGCAGCGGCCCGATGCGATGCTCACCCTCGCCGCCCTCGAACGCAAAACCTCGCCGGAGGAAGCCGCCGCGGCTCTCGGACAGCTCGAGCGCGAATATCCGCTCCACCCCGCCGTCGAGTTGGCCCGAGCCCGCGGCTGGTTGGATCCGAAGTCATGATGAGACCGAACACGCGACCGCCGATCATTCGGCGCCGGAACCTCGGAGGATCTGCCCAAAAGACTATCCTCCCCGACCCTTGAATGCGCTGATTCAACTCGGGTCAACGTTGCAGCCGACGCCTTGGAGCCACCGTTCCGCTTCCCGGCCCGAACCGAGCAGGACGGCATTCCGATGGGGATCCATCGCCCATTGCCGCATGCGGATCCTCTTCCGCCGGAACGACTTGAAGTGCCACACCAGGATCGACTGACGAGACAGGGCCTGGCGAAGCGTCTCGACATTGCCGTTGCATATATGGCGCTTGTCGACGATCCTCATCGCGGTGCGCCGCAAGAGCCGGCAGAAGGAGAACCAGCGGGGGTAGTCGAGGCAGACGATGAGATCGGCGCGCTCGAGAACCAGATCGATCCAAGTCCCGTAGGCGGTGTCGAGTATCCAGGCGTCGGTCGCGCAAATCTCGCCGATCCGGCTCCTTTGAAATTCGTCAGAGGTGAATTTCCAGTTCGCTTCAAAGGCGAGATCGTCGGCGGAATGCCAGGGAATCCCGGTTCGCGCGCTGAGGCGCGCCGCCATCGTCGATTTCCCGGCGCCGGTCACGCCGTAAACGAGAATGCGAGACGCCATCGCTGAGCTCACTACGCTGGACCCCACAGCCGGGCTGGAGAAGCCTACGCCGCTCACAGCTTGCCACCTCCGCAGCCCCATTTTGCGCGACACGCGGGAGGATCGGATCATCCGAATTCAAAACTCGCCCGCCTGGCTTTGGCCGCAGTCCCGCAGGATGCTGACGACGGCCTTCCG
>DATJYD010000382.1:0-2255 GCA_035499755.1 Fimbriimonadaceae bacterium | reverse complement strand
TCCACCGAAATCCACCGCCTCGGAGGCGGAACCGATTCGACGGCCGGCGGCCCAAACTAAAACCGTATTGGAGCTAAGAGCCCTTCCGCACGATCTCGTACATCCGCTTGGTGAACGTCTCTTTCGGCAGGAAGCCCGGCTCGGTACGGGTATAGCGGATCAGCTTGCCCGTCGTCGCGTCCACCTGCTCGGTCTCGTCCATGTGGGTGCTGGCGGAGCCGTCCTTGGGGAAGACCTCCTCCTCGATCGTCAGGTAGGCGATCCCGTCTCTCACGTCGGTAAGCGTGAACTTGATCGTCGTATGCTGGTACGCCGAGTCGACCCCGCCTCTAAAGTTGATCGTCTCGCTCTGCCCCACCGCCAGCGACCGGCGCGGCAGGGCGGGAACCGCCAACTGGCGGGACGGCACTCCAACCGGCGCCATCTGGAATCCGGTTTGTCCGTTCACGCTCATTTGGCTCTGCGACGGCTTGGGTGGGACCACGGTGCGGCCGGCAAAGGTGCTGGAGTCATAGCTGCGGTCGACCGCGATCTCCACGGATCGGTCGGAGATCACTTTGACCACGGTGTGCTTGACCGAACCGGAGAGAACGTGCTCGCCTTTCGGCATCTCCTCGGTCAGGGTGACGCTGAACTCCTCCGTCTCCCCGCTCGTGTAGTCACGGTTCAGCGTATAGGTCTTCTTCTCGCCGCCGGAGTTCTCGTTACCAGCCGGAGGGGGGCTCGCCGAGTATTTCTTGGGCGGATTCGTCGTGGCCGCGCTTCCCTCCGGAGTCAGGGTCAGAGTGACGTCTACGGTCTGGCCGCGCTTGACGGTCACCCGTTGGTTGCCGGGCTGATATCCGTCCTTCGTGGCGTGGATGTTCACGGACCCGCCAGGAAAGTCGCCGAGGTCCATCTTAAAGTCCTTGCTTCCGGGATCAAGCGGCTTGCCGTCGACGAGGACCTTCGCGTCGGCGGGGGTCACGTCGATATGGATCGTCGCGATATGGGCGGCGTCGGGCTGCTTGGCGGGACCTCCGTTGGAGGGCTGGGCCGAACCGGCCGGCTGATAGACTCCTCCGGGGGCGAAGAGGAACTCGCCCTCCGTGTCGAAGTTGCCGAGTTGCGGGCTTTGCTTGCCGCTCGTGCTGTTTGAAACCGCAACCTGAAGCGACGCGAAGAGATCGGAGACGGTGAAGACCTGCCCGGTCGCCTTGGCGCGCGCTTTCAGCTCGTCGAGAAGTTTGGCAGTGAAAACGCCGTGGCCCAGATCGGAGCGCTCGGTCGTTTGCTCGCCCTTTCGACCGGCCGTGATGACCTGACGGGCGGGCCGGGAGAGCATGACATCGACGGTATCTTTGCTGACCGCCAGTCCCTTGCTCGATGCCATCAGACCGCTGAAGCAGGCGTCGCAAAGAACGAGAATGTGCTTGGCCGGGCACAGCTTCAGCGAATCCCAAACCTGGCTCATCGGGATGCAGGTGTCGAGGTAGCCGGCGGAGTCGCCCGCGTTGCCGAGGTTCACCTTCGCGTCGGCGGGGATCAGGAATCCCATTTCGCCCGCGCTGCCGGGCAGCGGGACGGTCTGGCCGTGACATGAGAAGAAGATCAGCACTCGATCGTCGGCCTGGACCTTGCTGGTCGCGAGATCGTTGAGCGCGTGGGTGATCGCGGTCTTCGTCGCGTCCTGGTCGGTAAGCAGGGCGACGTTCGCGGCGGAAAACCCGTAGCTCTGGACGAGCACGTCGCGCATCGCCTTGGCGTCGCTCACCGCGAAACCGAGTTGAAACTGCGCAGGAAGCCCCGGATACTTGTTAATCCCGACGATCAGGGCATGCGAGGCGTGGTAGAGCGGGGACAGGTCCGACTTAACGGCGGGAGCCTCGACCAGGCTCTTGTGTTTTTGGGTGTAGGCCGCGGTCGCGGTCAGCGCGAGAAGCGCGGCGAAGCAGAAACGGACAACTCGTTGCATGGCAACTCCCTCGCCGTCATTCTACAGCGGCGACGGCAGAATCGGACCACGGATCGCGCGGATCGACGCGGATGGTTGGGAGATCGCGAAAGGCGCGAAGGAAACTCGAAAGCAGCCTACAGGTGTAGAAGGCGGCGGACGGCGTCGAGCGAGCGATCGATCCAGGTCGGTTCGCGCATCAACACAACGATGCAGGCCGGTGGAGTCCTGTCCACGCGGACCGTCCCCGGCGCCTCGAGGTAACGCTTCCAGAGGCCGCCGATTTCACCGTCTACGAAGGAGGCGCCGTCATCGGGCAGAC
>DATJYD010000381.1:0-2342 GCA_035499755.1 Fimbriimonadaceae bacterium | reverse complement strand
GGAGGCCGTTGCTTTGCATTGAGTCGCCTTCGATATTTGGAAAGGCGTCGTGGCAGACCCTCGGACCCCGCCCTCGGTCGCCGACCACAACCTGGAACAAGGGGTGAGACACGAGATTGAAACCTGCTCGCCTTTTGAATCGCTAGATAGATTGACCGTGGCACCGAGCAAGCCGAAGATCCCGCTAAGTCCCGACGAACTGCGCGCCAGGCGACGGCGCAACGCCAAGCGCCGGGTCGTCGCCTACGGGAGCATCCTCGCCCTCATCTATGCCTTCTGGATCTGGCAGCCCTACGAGATCGATCTGGTTCCCCACATGCCGGTTCCGAATCCGCCCGTCGATCCCGATACGAAGCATCTTTTCAGCCCAGGGGCGAAGGTCCTCGTCGTTACCGCCCATCCCGACGATTCCGCCTTCTATATCGGCGGATTCCTCACGAAGCTCGGCCGATCGGGCGCTGAGATCCACCAGATCATCTGCACGGACGGCGACAAGGGCTACTATTGGATCTTCGCCGACCCTGCCGAAAACCGCGTCATCCGGCGCAACGAAGCATTGGAGGAACTGCACACGTGGGGCGGCAAGGACATACTCTTCCTCGGCCGGTCCGATGGCCGGCTGCGTGCGGACGACTCCCTGGTGCGGAAAATCCGGCAAAGGATCGACGAAGTTCGGCCGGAATACGTGATCTGCTTCGATGGCGACTATCCGCCGCGCATCAGCCACCAGGACCACCGCCGGTCCGGCGAGGCGGCCGAGGAAGCGGTGAAGGGCGCGCCAAGCGTGCGCTGGCTGATGAAGTTCTCGACGCACGCTCCGAACTGGATCTGCGACATCAGCGATCTTTGGGACGCCGAGGAAGCCCTGCTGAAGATCCACCGGAGCCAGTTCCACGGAGAGCGGCTGGAGATGATCACCAACACCGTGCAGAACTTCGCGGTCGACGACGGCGAGCGGATCGGCGTGACCTACGGCGAAGGCTTCCGCTGCGTCAGGCTACGGTAGGAGTCGATGACAACCCCCTGACCAACCGGCTCTATTGGCGATGGAAAATTGAGGATCGATTCCGCCCGACGCCTAAACTAGAACCCATCAATCTCCTGACGCTCGCCCCCTCATCGCGAGTTGAAACACGGCCAGCATCGCGCTGTGAGCGAGGCGGAACGTTGGACGGGTGAGCTCGATCGTGTAAGCGTCGACCCGTACGCTGTCGGGAAGCATCGAGGCGTAATCGGCCTCTTCGCTATTGCGGAATTCGGCACGCATCGTGACCGGCCCCGAGATCGCGTACGGCGCGATTCCTCCCGCGGCTGAGACCGCCTCCTTCGCCGCAGCCTCCATGGCGGGCCAAGTCTCGGAAGGGTGGAGTAGGCGGCCCATGTACCGGCCGTAACCCTCTTTCGTCGCATAAGTCCGGACGCCCGGCACCGCGGCAACAGCTTCGTCGCAGCCGGCTTGGTCGCTGGTGACGAGCACGAGCGGCACGCCGTAGGAACCGGCCAGCGCGGCGCTGACCGCGATCTCGCCCGCCAAGACGCCGTTTACCCAGAATCGGTGCACGCCTCCCGAAAGAGCGTGCTCCATCATCCCGCGCAATGCTCCCGCCATCGGGTGATAGCCGACCAGCATCGCGGCACCGAACGATTCATCGAGGCCATCCATCATGTAGTCGTTTCTCGGATAGAAGCCGCTGATAAGCTGCGTCCCCGGCTCCAGCTCATCGACGAGGAGGTTCTTGCAACTCCCGTGGGCATCCTTCACAACGATCTCGGTCGCGCCGGCCGCGCGCGCCCCCCGGATCGCCGCATTGACGTCGCCGGTCAGCATCCGCCGCGCGAAGGCGAAGTCGTAGTGCTGCCCGCTCGGACGTCCGCACTGGGAAAAGGAGGCGATGCCCGTCGCTCCTTCGATGTCGACCGAGAGGAAGATTTTCATGGGGTAGAGGCTGGGGAATGGGGGAATGGGGCTCTCATTCCCTCATTCTCCCGTTCATTCCCAGCTTGTCACAACCACCTTCGCCCCGGCTGGATAGCCGCCGCCCGGAGGGTCGATGCCGTCTCCTGCCTTCTCGGTGTCGTCGTGGCTGTCACCGCCGAAAACCGGCGGCCCGTCGTAAATGACCACGTTTCGAGTCGTGGTGAGAGGATTACCCGAAGCGTCGGTCGTCGTCACGGTCGCGGTGATCTTGTGGACCGCCTGCGTGGTGAGGTTGTCCCAGGAGATCAGGATGCGCGGGGCCGAGCGGCCGAGGGTCGCATGCCAAGTCTGGACGATGTGCACCGAGTGGATGTGGATACCCTCGGCCGTCTGGTCGTCACCGCCGCCTGAAGGCGGAAACACT
>DATJYD010000380.1:0-3988 GCA_035499755.1 Fimbriimonadaceae bacterium | reverse complement strand
TGCGCCTCATACATCGAAAGGGCGCGTTCAAGCTCAGAAGCAGCCTCCGTGAAAAGACGACGCTTTAAGTAGGCGATGCCCAGAATGACCCGAGCGTACGCCACATCGCGCTGATCCAGGCCCCCCGCCGACAGGGCCAGATTGCCTAGCTCGATCGCATCGCCAAGGAGGTTGCGCCGGAACCAGTATTGGGGCAACGACCTGACGAAAGAGCCAATCAACTCCGCTTTCTCCGGCTGCGAAACGGCTAATCGAAAGGCCCGAACGGCGTCGGCGTAGTGGCGATCGAGGAGCCTCTCGGCCCCTAAGGCGGCGGCCGTCTTCAGCGACGCCGTCTCCCGCTGAACCAGCCTAGCGATAGCCCGGCAGTAATCCAGGTGGATGATCTCGGCCGTCTGGACGTCACCCGCGCGGCGCAGGAACGATCGCAGGAAGTCCGGCAACCGAAAGAGCTCGCCTTCGGGATCCGCGTAGACGAACCTTGAATCGAGCAACTGCTCGAGAACACTCCGGACGGACGTGCTTGAGGTCGACTCCCCGGCTTCCCAAACCTCGGCGGCCGTGCCTTCCGACCACTGGCCCTCAAACTGAGACAGCCTAAATAGCAATTCTCGCTCCGACTGGCTCAGGCCAACTATCGCCCTTTGGGCGAGTTCGCCGAGTGAGCGATGGCGCTCACCAAACAGCCCGGGTTTGCCGGAAAGCTCCTTATCTTCCTTCAGCTGGGCAAGAAGCCTCCTCGGGCTGGAATTCCTCAGCCTCGAGGCGGCGAGTTCGATCGCCAGCGGGCTGCCGTCAAGCTGGCGGCTAAGCTCGGCGATTTCAAAGACATTACCCTCCGCCAGTTGGAGCGGACTGCCGAATTCGGCGGCCCGCTCGAGGAAAAGTCCGATCGCTTCGCTCGTCAAGCCCCCGAGTTGGTCCGTTTCCTGGCCCCGCCCCGGCACGCTCAAGCCGTCCAGGCAAAGGTTATGCTCCCCGGGGATACCGAGAGGTTGAACGGCCGTGACGATCACGGTCAGGGTGGTCGTTCGAGCCAGGACCTCTCGGCAGAATCCGGCCAAGGCGGGCTGAACGTGCTCGCCACCGTCCAGAACCAGCACGCCTTGCCATTTCGCCAGTGCCGCCGCGATGGTTTGGATCGAACCGCGGCCGGTAACCCCTCCGATCCCCGTCGCTTGGCTCACGGCGGCGATAAGACCGGCTTCGTCTGGAATCTCTTCGAGCGAAACCCACCAAACTGGCCCGGTCCGTTCTTCCAGCGATCCCCGCAACACGATAAGGCAGAGGCTCGTCTTGCCGATTCCCGGCCAGCCAGTAACGCTAATCAAAAGCCGGTGTTCGATCAACTTGGAAAGTCGAACGAACTCCTCGGTGCGCCCGATGAAAGACCTCGTGGGCTTGGGGAGGCTGGCGCTGGCCGGGACGGTTCGGGGCTGGGGCAGACGCTCGCCAAGGACGGCGTAGATGCGCTCGCGCCGCTCGGACTCTTCGGTCTGAATGAGCCCGGCGTCGACGAAACGGTACTCGCCTTCGATCGCGCCGCGAATCAGATCCTGGGTGGCCAGCGTTAAGTAAAGCCCTGGGCTCCCGAGGGAGGCGGCTAATTCCATGCAGCGCGCCGCCAGAGCCCCATCGTCACGGCCACTCCCGATGCCGACGGCGATGAGGGCGGTCCGGTCTTCGGTTCCGCTCAGCTCGGCGACGGCTCGATCGAAGGCCTCAACCGGGGTGAGATAAACCGCCGAGACGAGATCCTCGCCGCCTAAGCAGCGCACGTGAAGGCAGCACATCACTCTTTGGTCGATTGAGTTTCTCGTCCTCATGGGGACTATTGTTCGCCAGCTGTTGTTAAAACTGGTAGGTCTGGCCCTTATTGGCATAGAAATCGCAAAGGTTCGGTGGCGGGTTCGTCTTGAAGCTCGGCTGTGTCATCATCGGCTTTGTCCAAAAGCCTGACGCTTTGGGTGTCTGGCGGGCATCCTTAATAAAACAATGCGCGTTGCGATCTGTTCTCGGAGTCGACTCTTTCGCGAAGGCATCAGGTGCATCCTGACAACTAGGGATAATTGCGAAATCGTCGCGGCGGCGGCCTCGCCCAAAGAGTGTTTGGCGGCCACCCCTCATAATCCGCCGCAAGCCGTCGTCTTCGACTTCGGCCGCGCCGACGATAAGGACCTGGAATACCTGATCGGCGCTCAGGTCTACGGCAAATTCGGCGTCGTCGTCATCGCCGAAGCCGACGCCGAAGTGCCGGGTCTTGACAAGCTCGTCACCCACGAGGATTCCGGATTCGAGTTGGTTGCGATGCTGCGGGAAGTCGCGGCTCCGGATCTGGCGCCGGTCGGCCGGCGCGGCCGGAAGCGGGACCTGAGCAATCCGTTCGCTTTGACCGCCCGAGAGTTCGAGATGGCGACCATGATCTCTCGCGGCCTGAGTAACCGGGCGATCGCCGAGGCCAGCGGCCTCAAAGAGCAAACCGTCAAGAATATGGTCAGCCGCGTTCTGCACAAGCTCCGGTGCGACAACCGGGTTCAAGTCGCCTTGAGAGTCAGCCAAATCGCCCAAGAAGCTAAGGCCACTGTCTAAAGGGGAATCCGTCGCTTAGATCACGCCACTCAAGCGGTGCTAGCTAAGAGCCGTTCTCCAAGCCGCAACTTCGTCTCTGTGCACTGCCTTCCAACCCCCTGCTCGTAAGCGAACTCGCTGGTTGTTTAAGCTTCGATTGTGCGCGGCTTGCAAGTCGTGAATTAAGAACGCATCACCCTTGCGTCTAAGACTTCGACATCGCAATAAAATCCGCCTTAGTATCAAGCAGTTCGGACCTCAAAGCATGAAAGCCGCTCTTCGTTTCTCCGGCGTCGGTTTCCTCGCGGAAGCGGTCGGATTCGGCGATATTTGCCGCTAGCGAATCGATGATTTTGAGATAGAGATGCTCCTCGGTGAACGATTCGGGAACGGCGCCACGTTTGCGTAGGTCGCTCAACTCCTCAACGAACAGTTTGCGCAGAGGTCGAAGGACCGCGAAGTGCGTGGCACGGATGTGGTAATCCTCAGTGCAACTCGACAAATAAGGCAGCTTCTGACCACGCGTGATTCCTCCGGCTTGCCCAGGAGGAAGCTCTACATCGTCGGCGTTCATAAAACACCAATAGACGAATTCCCGCTTCAGGGCCAGTACATCAATGACGTAGTGACCGGCGGGAGTGAGAACGAAGCGCGAACGGGGCGAGAGCTCTGAAGCCGGCACAACGTCACCATCGTGGACGTCCGTGCACCAGATAAGGCCAAGGTGGCCAAGGCTCGCCATTCGCTGCAGTTCCTCAATCGCCGAATAAAGCATGTCGCGAACTACGAGTTTGTGATCCTTTAATTGGAACCTGTCGATCACATGATCCTCGATATCCTCTAGCTGAACGGGCTTGGACTCCCAGTTGTCATTCCTCGCCTCACCCGCGCTCCGGCTGATCGACTCCAGGATCCGGAGAAGGAAAGCGACCACCCCAACGTCGCAACGTTTGAAAAGACACATGAGCTGAACAGAATGTGGCTCTTGGCCTTTCACATCGCCAACCAGCATGCGCTTGTAGACATAGTTTGTCGCCACCCGTCGATTCACCGAAGTGCCTCGGTAGAAAGTCGGATACCAGAATCCGGGATCTTCCGCGAGCAATATGGTTTTGAACCACCGGGAATACAGAAAGAGGGCGTGTCGCATCGAGTTATTGCTATAGCGGTAGACTTGCTCTTCCACTAGGGCGTTCTTCAACGTGGCGACGATCTCCTTGATCGTTGCTGAGAAAGTGCCGATGTTGATGGATCTGAGGAACTCGAGGGTAGCCATGTATTGGGTCGCCAATTCGCCTTGAATGCCTGCTCTTGCTAGCGTTCTTTCGTTGTGCTCAAGCAAACGGTGCTCCGCGGCAAGGGCTGCTTCTAACAGCAGTTTTTCGACGTACCTCTGGCAAGTTTCGATCTGCCCATGGAC
>DATJYD010000379.1:0-6970 GCA_035499755.1 Fimbriimonadaceae bacterium | reverse complement strand
CCGCCGGTGAGACCCTCCTCCTCGGCGATCTTCTTCGCCGCGTTGAGAATGTGCATGTGATCCCCCGTGTCTGGGACGGTCGCCAGGCCGAGGATCTCGGTCCGGGTCACGATCACGACGTGGGTCGGCGCTTGCGGGCTGATGTCGCGAAACGCCACGACATGGTCGTCCTCATAGACGATGGTCGCGGGAATCTCGCGGTTGATAATCTTCGTGAAAAGCGAAGCCATGGTGAGAGTTTAGAACCAGGAGTTTGGAGTTACGGTCCCAGACCAGGTCTTGGTTTTGAAACCGGTTCGATACGTTGTGCAGTCAGATAGCGGATGTCTGCAATCGGAGCGAGCCCTTCGGTCGGCGTCGGGGATGCCGTCTTCGTCGCCAACGTTCGATCCCTGATGAGCGCCGAATGGCTCGACGGGGCCGAGCGCAAGCTGCGGGATCGCGGCCTGAACCTCAAAGAGACGTTTCGATCCGCAAACGTCGGCGAACTCTGCCATCACGCCGAGCAAGCCGCTTCGGAGGGAAGGCTAGTGATCGTCGGCGGCGGCGACGGAACCCTCAGCGCGGTCGCCGACCGGCTGAGGCGCACGGACGCGGTGATGGGGGTTCTTCCGTTGGGGACCGGCAACGCCTTCGCGAGAGACCTATCCATCCCCACGGACTTGGACCAGGCGATCGACGTGATCGCAGGAGGGCGACGGCTCGCCGTCGACGTGGGGATTTGCGATGGACGCTGCTTCCTGAACGTCGTGACGATCGGTCTGACCGCGACGGTCGCGCGAAGCCTCACTGTTCCGCTCAAGCGCCGGTTCGGGCGGTTCGTCTATGCCGCCGCCGTCCTGAAGGCCTTGCGGAACATTCATCCGTTCACGGCCAAGATCGAATCCGACAACGGGGTCACCGAGATCAGGGCGGTCCAGTTGGTCGTCGGCAACGGGCGATTTCACGGCGGGCCGCTGCCGTTGACGCCGGAAGCCAGCATCGTGGACAGTGTGCTGAAACTCTACGCGGTCGAGGCGGCGGGCAAGTGGGAGTTGCTGAAGTTCGCGGCTCTGCTGCCGGTCGGCATGCAGGGCAGCCTGCGGACCGTTCACAGCGAGGAATGCACGCGGGGCACGGTGTCGGCTACGCCGGCGCAAGCTGTGGTGATCGACGGCGAGATCGCGGACAAGACCCCGTTCCACTTCGCGATCGAGCCGGGTTCGCTCAATGTGATCGTGCCTGAGGACTTCGCCAGGTAGGACCCCATGTCGACGACCCAACGCAAGCTGAGAGAGGATTTCGAGGACTTGGCGCGGACGCGCCGCGATCCCGAGGAGTGCTCGGAAGATAAGCCTTGGTGGAAGCGCCTCGGGCCGGGACTGCTGACGGGAGCGGCCGACGACGACCCTTCGGGCGTCGGCACCTATTCGGCCACCGGCGCGCAGTTCGGGTATCTGCTGCTTTGGCTTGTCCCGTTCTGCATTCCGCTGATGGTCGCGGTACAGGAGATGTGCGCGAGACTGGCCCTCGTCACCGGAAGCGGCCTCGCTTCGGTGATCAAGGAGCACTATCCGAAGTGGCTGCTCTATTCCTGCACGGGCCTGCTCTTCGTGGCGAACGCGTTCAACGTCTACGCGGACCTGCAGGTCATGGCTTCGTCGCTGCAGATGCTGACCGGGATCGGGACCGGCCTTGCGTTGATCCTCTTGGTCGGAGTTCTCGTGCTCACGCAGATCTTCGTGCCGTACCGGGCCTATGCGCGGGCTCTGAAATGGCTGTGCATCTCGCTCGCCGGATACGTGGTCGTGGCGTTCATTCCGGGGGTGCGCAACGATTGGGGCGCTATCGCTCGTGCGGCCTTCATCCCGTCCCTCAATCTGACCCCAGTCGTTATGCTCGGACTTGTCGCGGTCCTGGGAACGACGATCTCGCCTTACCTCTTCTTCTGGCAGGCGGGAGAGACCGTGGAGGAACAGGTGGCCGACAGAGCTGCGGACGAGCCCGGGCGCCGTCTCGAGCCGGTTCGAGAGAGCCACATTCGCAACATCCGGGCGGACACGGCGACCGGGATGATCGTGTCTCAGCTCGTGGCGGCCTTCATCATGATCGCGGCGGCGGGAACGCTCCATGCCACCGGCCAGACTCACATCGACACCGCCCAGGATGCCGCCAAAGCCCTCCTTCCCCTCGGGCGGGCGGCCTACTGGATCTTCTCGCTTTGCATTCTGGGAACGGGGCTCTTGGCGATTCCAACGCTCGCCGGATCGGCGGCCTATGCGGCGGCGGAGACGTTCGGCTGGCGGTACGGGCTCTATCGCCGGTTCGCCCGGGCGCGCGGCTTCTATCTGACGGCGGCGGCGGTGATCATTTTCGGCGGCGCGTTCAACTTCGTGCACATCCTCAGCCCGATCGCCGCGCTCGTCTACTCCGCGGCGCTGAATGGCATCATCGCGCCGCCGTTGATCGTGGTTCTGATCCTGATCTGCAACAACCGGCGGATCATGGGCAAGCGCACGAACGGCCCGTGGTCGAACACGTTCAGTGGGCTAACCGTGATTCTGATGGGAGCGGCCGCCGTCTATCTGGTGTGGGCCAAGGCGTCCGGGCGGGGCTGAGAGGGTTGGGGTATTGGGGTGTTGGGGTATTGAGGTATTGGGTGTTGGGGTATTGGGGCATTGGGGCATTGGAGTGTTGGAGTGTTGGGTGTTGGGGTGTTGAGGCGGTTTCTCGGCGTCCGCAGGGCGGAAGTGCGGGTGTTGGGGATCGATCCGCATGATTGGGTAGCGGCGCTGCTCCGCCACGGCCCGCGGTGAATGGGTGGCCGGTCTTGAGTTAGGGTTTTGTCTGCGGCTCGGCGAGCCGCGCTTGCACGCGAAGGCCGCGCCGGTGCATAGTGAAAGCACTCTAAGCTCAAGGGAGGGATGTCCACATGAAGAAGTTTTCGATCCTGCTGGCTCTGGCCGCTCTGGCCTTGGCCGGCTGCAACGGCGGCAATCAGGAGAACTCCGGGAATCCACCGACCGCGCAAAACGGCGGCTCCGGCAATTCGCCCCCTGCCAAGGACTTCACGATCACCGTGATCGCCAAGAGCACGACGAACCCGGTCTTCCAATACGCGCTCGCTGGCGCCAAGGCTGCCGCCGCCGATCTGGGACCGAAGAACCACACCCACATCCAGATCGACTGGGAGACTCCCGCGAACGAGGATGGCCAGGTGCAGGCTCAGAACATCGATCAGGCGGTCGACCGCCACGTCGATGCGATCCTGATCTCCTGCTCCGATGCCGCCAAAGTGACCGGCTCCATCAACAAAGCGGTCGATGCGGGCGTTCCCGTCATGACATTCGACTCCGACGCCCCCGATTCGAAGCGTTTCGCGTTTTACGGAGTCGACGACGAAGCCGCCGGCGCCGAAGTTATGGACGAGCTTGCGAAGCAGGTTAAGGGCCTGACCAACGTCGCCATCCTCTCCGGGAATCCGAATGCGCCCAACCTCAAGAAGCGTGTCGACGGGGCGACCACGGAAGCCGCGAAGTATCCCAACATCAAGCTGCTCGCTCAGCCCTTCTATCTCGAGCATGAGACGCCCGACGATGCCTCGCAGGTCGTCACCAACGCGATGAGCGCGCATCCGGAGATCCAAGCCTGGGCGATGATCGGCGGTTGGCCGCTCTTCGCGAAGAGCCTGTTGACCGAGCTGCCGTCGCGCCACGTGAAGGTCGTCTCGGTGGACGCGCTGCCGGCCGAACTGGCCTATGTCGACGCCGGGATCGCTCCCGTGCTCCTCGCGCAGCCTTGCTACAAGTGGGGCTATGCTTCGGTCGGGATTATCGTCGACCACGTCCTGAACAAGAAGGAAGTGCCGGTGATCAACCCGATGCCTCTCGTTCCCGTGACGAAAGCCAACCTCGGCGACTGGGCGCGGACCCTCAAGAGCTGGGGCGCGGACGTCGATCCGAAGTATCTGGCGATGAAGTAGAGGGGGGACGGAGTGAAGGAGTAAAGGAGTGGGGGAGTAATGGACCTAGGGGTCGGGCGCCGAAACAGAAACCGCGGCTACCAGCAACTTCGCGTGTGGCAAGAGGCGATCGAATTCTATAGGATTTGCAGCCGGGTATTCGCCCGCTTCCCTTTCACGTTATCCAAGGTCGCGGCTCAGAACGTCGCCTCCGCGGATCCCATCCATCGCAACATAGCCGAGGGCTACTGCAGCCGGAGCCTTCGAGAGTATCTCAAGTATCTCTACATCGCTTTGGCGTCACTGGGAGAGACGGTTTCTGGTCTGACGGCCTGTCGACATGCAGACCAGATCTCGGATTCAGACTTCGAGAGTTGCGATCTGTTCGCATTCCAACTCGAAAACGGTCTCTTGAAACTTGTCGCCAGTCTAGAGCGAAAGCAAGACTCGGGGACCCGGATCGACAGGCTGGTCGTCCGAGAGTCGAATGCCAGCTACGGAGCGGCCGGCCGAGAGGAGTCCGAATTCATCCCAGATGGCTGACCTCTCCACTCCCGAGCTCCATCACCCACCACTTCATCACTTCCACTCCACGACTCCACCACTCCACGACTCCACCACTCCACCACTCCACCACTCCACCACTCCCATGATCCTCGCACCTTTACTCTTCTTCACCCAATCCACCCACGCGGTGACTCTCGAATCCCTCGATCTTAGGAAAATGGTCTGCGGATGGGAGCATCCGCGGGCAGACGAATCGGTAGGAGGTCACCCGCTCAAGATCGGCGACGCCTCCTTTGACCATGGCGTCGGCACCCATGCCGTCTCCCAGTTCCGCATTCGGCTGAACGGAGACGCCGAGTCCTTTACCGCCCAGGTCGGGGTCGATGCGGAAACCGGCGAGCAAGGTTCGATCGACTTCAGCGTCTGGGTCGACGGCCACAAGAAATGGGACAGCGGGGTCATGAGGGGCGGCGAAGCGGCCAAGCCTTGCTCCGTTCCTCTCGCCGGCGCGAAGGAGCTCATGCTGAGCGTCGGCGACGCCGGTGATGGAATCGACTACGATCACGCCGACTGGGCGGACGCGGCGATCAACGTTAAGGACGGCGCCGCTGCACCGGTCGCTCTTTCGACCCAGATCGCCGTCGAGCCGCCGATGCCGATCCACTACGGCGATCTCCCCGGTGTAACCATCAACGGCCCCCACATCATCGGCTGCACCCCGGGCAGGCCGTTCCTGTTCAAGATCCCGGCCACCTTTCCATCAAGCTACCAACCTTTCATGAGGTACGCCCGACCACAAGATGGTCCGTTCCAGGTTGTGGGCAAGCTCCCGCCTGGGCTCTCCCTGGAAAGGGCGAGCGGGATTATCGTTGGCAGCGTGAAGAAACCCGGAACGTTCACATTTTCCATCAATGTATCGGCCGGCCACTACGGTAGCGACTCTCGCCAATACACCATCGTCGCCGGCGTACATAAGCTCGCCCTCACTCCTCCGATGGGCTGGAACTCGTGGAACGTCTGGGCGGGAGCCGTCAGCCAGGACAAGATGAAGGCCAGCGCGGATGCCTTCATCAAGGCCGGCCTCGCCGACTACGGCTATCAATACGTCAACATCGACGACACCTGGGAGGCCGGTCGCGGTGACGACGGCATGGTCCAAACGAACCAGAAGTTCCCGAACATGAAGGCCCTTGGCGATTACATTCACTCCCTTGGCCTCAAGTTCGGCATCTACTCCAGCCCCGGCCCGACGACCTGCGCCGGATTCACCGGCAGCTATCAGCATGAACTCGACGATGCCCGCCAGTATGCGAATTGGGGCGTCGATTACCTCAAGTACGACTGGTGCTCCTACGGCAGCATCGCGCCGCGCAACCCCTCGCTCGCCGACTACCAAAAGCCTTACATCGTCATGCGCGAGGCGCTCGATCAAGTGAACCGGGACATCGTCTACAGCCTCTGCCAGTACGGCATGGGCGACGTCTACAAGTGGGGCCATTCGGTTGCCGGCGGCAACCTCTGGCGGACGACGGGGGACATCGGCGACAGTTGGGCGAGCATGTCCGGCATCGGCTTCTCGCACGACATCCGCTCGCCTTACGTCAAGCCCGGCGGCTGGAACGACCCCGATATGCTCGTGGTCGGCCGGCTCGGCTGGGGTCCGAACCCCCGCCCGACGCGCCTGACCCCAAACGAGCAGATCACCCACATCACACTGTGGTCGATGCTTGCGGCGCCGCTCCTGATCGGTTGCGACCTGACCAAGATCGACAAGTTCACGAAGGCGATCCTTTGCAACCACGACGTGCTCGAGGTGGACCAGGACTCGCTGGGCCATGCCGCGACCCGGCTAACTCAGGACGGCCAGCTCGAAGTCTGGACCAGGCCGCTCTGGGATGGTACGACCGCGGTCGCTCTGTTCAACCGAGGCTCGGAGAAGGCCGACGTAAAGTGCGACCTCCACAAGCTCGGCTACAAGACGGCGCAGCCGGTCCGCGATCTATGGCAGGAGAAAGACCTGCCCGGCCGGACGATGCTTGTGCACGGCATGGTCCCAGCTCACGGGGCGATGCTGTTCAAGGTAGGCGTCGCCCGGTAGGCTTCAGATTGATCGGTCGGATCCGACCGATCTGACCGATCCGTCAGATTGGCCCGACTTCACGGGAGGTTCGCAGGTAAAACGGATGCATGAAGCCGGTGGTTATCGTGGGGGCGGGATTGGCCGGCCTTGCATGCGCCCGCACGTTGAGGCGGCATCGAGTCCCGTTTCATCTCATCGAAGCCTCCGACCGAATCGGCGGCCGACTCAAGACCGATCTGGTGGAAGGCTGCCCACTCGATCAGGGCTATCAGGTCTACTTCACCGCCTATCCCCACGCGAAGTTCGAGCTGGATGAGAACAAGCTCGATCTGAAGATGTTCGAGCCCGGAGCGGTCGTCGTCTGGGACGGCGACCAGCATCTCATCAGCCGCGAGCAGCCCCTGCAGACGGCGCTCTCGAAGCTCCTTCCGACGAGCGACAAG
>DATJYD010000378.1:0-4753 GCA_035499755.1 Fimbriimonadaceae bacterium | reverse complement strand
ACCGATGAACAGCCCGTCGGCGCGTGCCATTTGACCTCCGAAGAATGGGAGTGCGATACCGCCGTTCGTGTTGAGCGAGGCTTTGGCGAAGCCGATCTGAAGACCGTCGACCGACGCGTAGGACAGATTGTCGACAATCCGCTGGGTTCCGGTCTGGCTGATGTTGGCGAAATGTGCGACCTGCATCGCCTTTGTGAAGAAGACCCCGAAAAAGTAAAGTCCGGCATAGGCCGCGCCTGCCAACCTGCCTTGTTTGAACAGCGAACTGATCCCAAGCCCAAGGCTCGCATGAATGATTCCCGGCACCGGGATGATGAGCAGGAGCTTCCCGAGAAGCCATGGATCTGCCGTGAACCCGTAGTCGCGGTAGCTCATGAGGCAGTAGCCGTAAAAGAGCAGCATCGGGGCGCCCACGACTGCGGTGATGGGAAGGAAGATGGCGAGCCACTTGCCGATAACGTAGTCGAGCTTGGAGCAAGGCTTGCTGAGGTAGACGATCAGCGCGTTCGCCCGGTTGTCGTTGGCGATGGAGCCGACACCGATCAAAAGGGCGAGGATGAACAGCAAGAGCTGGCCATATGAGAACGCGTGGACGAACATGTTGGGCCAGTTCACTTGGGAGGCGAGCTGCGACATCGGGTTGGCCGGATTCGCGTTCCCTACATTGAGGCTTGTCGTGAAATAGAAGATGAAGATGAGGGCCAGATACCACCAGGCGGAAAGGCAAGCCCAAACCCAGAACCCGCTCTTCTTGGTCGCTAATCGCATGCCGGTTCTGGCGATGGCCCACCAGCGGTAGATGGGCGGCTCCAGAGGGCCGTCGTAGTTCCGGTAGCTGAGGTCGAGAATGGGACTGCTCATGACGACTGCGAACTGAAAATTGCGGATTGCCGATCTCCGGTCGACCAAACAAAACGGACGCGGCGAGAATCCAACATCGAAAACCCAGAACTCAACTGACCGCCTCCAGAAACGCATCCTCCAGCGTCCTCTGAGCGACCCGGAAGCCTCGCACCTGGGCATTGGTCTCGCGCGCGCATTCGAGCGCGATCCGCGCCGCCTCTTCCGGCAGGACCTCCAATTGAATCCGGTACGTCGACCGCGCGGGCATCTCCAGGAACGTCGCGCCCTTCGCTTGAACCGCCGCCAGCCAGGCTTGGCTGTCCTCGCGTAGCTCCACATCCACCGGATGCCCGGCGATCTTCTTGAGGTCCCGGATCAGCCCCTGGGCGCGCAACGTCCCTTTCGTCATCACGATGACGCGATCCGCGGTGCGCTCGATGTCGGGAAGGAGATGCGAGCAGATGATAACGTGCAGGCCCTTGCCGTGGGACACGGACTGCACGAGCCTCAGCATTTCCTCGCGCCCGGCCGGGTCGAGGCCGTTCGTCGGCTCGTCGAGAAGGAGCAGCTTCGGACCGTGAACCAACGCCTGGGCGAGCTTAATGCGCTGCTTCATGCCCGTCGAGTAGGTCTCCAGATTGCGATACCGAGCCTCGCCAAGGCCGCAGTATTCGAGGACCTCATGGGCGCGCCGCATCGCCTGACCGCTTGGCATTCCCGCCAGTTCGCCCGCATAGCCCACGAACTGCACGGCCGTCATGCCCGGAATGTGGCAGTCCTGCTCGGGCATAAGGCCGATCCGCTGCCTGATCTCGCGGCCCTGGGTGAGAAAGTTGAATCCCAATACCTGGCCGCCGCCCGCAACCGGCTTAATGAATCCCAGGAGGGTTCTCAGGAACGTCGTTTTGCCCGCGCCGTTCGGCCCGAGCAAACCCGTGCACCCCTCCTCCACGTCGACGGAGAACTCGCTCACGGCGGTGAAGCTTCCGTAACGCACGGTCAGGTTGCGGATCGATGCGACGCTCACAGGCTCTTAGCTTAACACGCAGCCTCGCCGTCGGTAGGTCCGATGGCTCGGATTGGGGCATCGTCGGATCGGCCTGATCGCCGATCTTAGACTGATCCTTCTGGGTGGTCGTCCCTTCCAGCAGCCACTTCCCGTTCGCGAAGGTCCAGATGTCGATGTAGTCGTGCTGGTACTGGATGCTCTCCGGCTTGCCGGTGTTGGGATTCCGCCCCGTCTGGGTCATCGCTTCCCGCGACCAGATCGCAGCCGTGGTGCCGGGTAGGTCGACCCGGATGTTCTGGATTGCAATTGCATTCCTGGGCGATGCCGCAGGCCCCGCGAGATCCGGCTGAGTGCCGGATCCGCTGAGGCCGGGTCCTAGCCTTCAAGAAGACCGAAGCCGGCCGGGACCCTACGGTTTGATGTTCTGGTTCAACCGGAACAGGTTCGTCGGATCGTATTTCCGCTTGAGTTCCACGAGCCTCGCGTAGCTTGCCCCGTAGGCCTCCTCGACCCGCCCGCCTTCCTCGGCGGTCATGAAGTTCACGTAGGCGTTCCCGGTCGCGTGGGGCTTGGTCGCGTCGGCCAGGCCGCGCGCCCAGGCGATACAAGCAGAGTCCTCGCCCGCCGTCTCCCATCGCCCGTGAACGTTCATCACGAACTTCATCGTCCGCTCTGGGAAGGCCGTCGATTCGAGCGGAATCCGGCTTGTTGCGCCGCCCATCTGGCCGATGAAGACCTCGCAGTGCGGGCTCGGCAGATTCGAGGCCGAGTGGATCAGGGCGTCGATGACGGCGTCGTTCAGCTCGGCGAAGTTATTGGTCTTCCAGTAGTTCCGCATTCCCGGCGTCAGCAGAGGATCGAAGGCCTGCTGGAAGCCCACGTAGGGGTGAGGTCCGATGACGTCGGCGATCGGGCTGCCAAAGTCGCGGATCGGCTTGAGAGCAGCTTCCCCGCTCGCCATATCGCCGGCGCAGGCGCAGGCGAGAGCGATGATCTCCTTCCCGTGCCATGCCTCCGGCAGGAAGGGCAGAGGAGGCGCCTTCCGCATCACCGCCCAGATCGTTACGTCGTTCGGCAGCGTCTCCGTGAACTGGCGGTAAAAGGTCATCACCCGCTTCGCATCCGCCAAGGGGTGAACGATGAGGCCCGAACAAATCTCCGGGCCGACCGGATGCAGCCGGAAGGTGAACTTGGACACGATCCCGAAGTTGCCGCCGCCGCCCCGGATGCCCCAGAAGAGATCCGAGTTCTCGTTCGCAGAGGCGGTCAGGACTTCGCCGCCCGCGGTCACGACTTCGGCCGAGATGAGATTGTCGATCGTGAGCCCGTACTTGCGGGAAAGCCAGCCGAAACCGCCGCCGAGCGTCAGGCCGGAGATCCCCGTGGTCGAATTGATGCCGAGCGGCGTGGCGAGCCCGTGGGCCTGCGTTGCCGCGTCGTACATGCCGAGGGTGACCCCGGGTTCGGCCGTCGCCGTCCGGCCCGAGGCGTCGACTTCGACCGTCCTCATTTGGGACAGGTCGATGACCATCCCGCCGTCGCAGGTGGCATTGCCGGCGATGTTGTGGCCTCCGCCTCGTACGGCGACGAGAAGCCGGTGGGACTTTGCGAACTGGACGGCGCGGACGATGTCGGCGGTCGTGCGGCAGCGTGCGATCAGGGACGGCCGCCGGTCGATCATGGCATTCCAGATCGCCCGGGCATCGTCATATCCGGGCGAAGAGGGAGTGAGGACTTCGCCGCTGAAAGCGGTGGAGAGAGCGTTAAGAACGGAAAGGTCGACCGAGGTTCGAGTGCCGTCGGCGCCTGCGAGCGTAAGATCTGGCATGTTGTTGACTCCACATTGAGATTACAAGCAATTCCTATGTTATTACATCTGGCCGTCTCGCGTTTCGCCGCGCTCCCGAGACTGGGCGTCGATGCCGCGATTCGCCGCCGACTGGCTTTGGGGTGGCGCGGAGAGCCTCTCCGTGGCTGGTTACCCGGCTTAGTTCAACTTGCGTTCGTTAATAACGGCCTCATCCTGCGCGAGCCTCGGTGACAGCGTCCTGTCACCGATCCTCAGCCACGTCCGATCTTCGACTGCTCCTTCTGGGTGGTCGTCCCTTCCAGCAGCCACCTCCCGTTCGCGAAGGTCCAGATGTCGATGTAGTCGTGCTGGTACTGGATGTCCTCCGGCTTGCCGGTGTTCGGATCCTTCCCCTTCTGGGTCATCGTTTCCCGCGACCAGATCGCGGCCGTGGTTCCGTGAAGATTGACGCGGATAATCTGGGTCGCGTACTTGGTCGTGTCCTGCCCCTTCGCCTTCCGCTGCTCCAGCACGACCTTGTATTCGTCGTGGCTCAGCGTGTTGCCATTCGACATCTTCAGAACATAGTCGGGGGCCAAGATGGAGAGCAGCGTCTCGACGTCGTTCGCCATATAGGCTTTCGACCAGGCGTCGTAGCGGGCCTGGATCTGCTTCTGGACCAGCGCCTCATTCGTCGGCGTCGCCGGGGCCGGGTTGTTTCGGGCCTGGTCGTTCGCCTCGATCGCCGCCTTCGCGGCATCGATCTCCTGCTGAGTCGGGATCTTCTGCGGCTCGCTCGCCGAGCCTGGATCGACGGACTCGGAAATCGGCTCGGTGTAAGGGAATTCGGTGGTGAGGACGACCGAGCCGAGAGCCTCCGGGAACTTGAAGGAGGAGGTCTTCACCCCCGGCTGGAAGTGGCAGGTCATGATGATCGTCATCATCACCGGCAGGCGCGTGTCGGGATTGTCCTTCTCGTATTGGTCGATGTCCTTGGCGGTCGGGAATTGGATCGAATCCAGCACCCCGGGGCCGTTGTCGCCCACGATCTTCAGCCCCTGCTTGAACCGGTCCTCGGACGCGTCGAGGTCCTTTTGCAGATCATCCTGCGA
>DATJYD010000377.1:0-3347 GCA_035499755.1 Fimbriimonadaceae bacterium | reverse complement strand
AGGCCATCCTGAGAAACGAGCTCCAGCGGCTCTTTCGCTGGCTGCGCGAGAACAACCTGTCGACGGTCATCACGGCGGAACGGGGCGATGGAAGCCTGACCCGCCACGGCCTGGAGGAGTACGTCTCCGACTGCGTGATCGTCTTGGACCACCGGGTTATCGACCAGGTCAGCACGCGCCGGCTTCGCGTCGTCAAATACCGGGGCACCGTGCACGGAACGAACGAATACCCGTTCCTGATCGACCAAAGCGGCTTCTCCGTTCTGCCCGTGACGAGCCTCAGCCTGCGTCACGAGGTTAGCGACCAGCGAGTCTCCTCAGGGATTCGAGGGCTCGATGAGATGCTGGGAGGCGAAGGCTTCTTCAAGGGGACGAGCGTTCTCGTCTCGGGCACCGCCGGCACTGGCAAGAGCTCGCTGGGCGCGCACTTCGCGGACGCGAGTTGCCGCCGCGGCGAGAAATGCGTCTACTTCGCCTTCGAGGAATCCGAGGGCCAGATCGTGCGCAACATGCGATCGATCGGGATCAAGCTTCAGCCCTGGATCGACCAGGGCCTGCTGACCATCCACGCCACCCGGCCGATGCACTTCGGCCTCGAAATGCACCTTGCCACGGTGCAGCGTCTGATCGAGCGCTTCGAGCCGGCGTCGGTCGTTATCGATCCGGTTTCGAACCTCGAATCGGTCGGCTCCCGCATCGATATCTCGGCGATGCTGATCCGGCTCGTCGACTTTCTCAAGCAGAACTTGATCACCGCTCTGTTCACCAGCCTGACCAACATCGACCACGCGCTGGAGCGAACGGAGGTCGGCATGTCCTCGATCATGGATACCTGGATCCTGTTGCGGGACATCGAACTGAACGGCGAACGGAATCGCGGGATCTACGTTCTCAAGTCGCGGGGAACGAACCACTCGAATCAGATCCGTGAATTCCTGATCACTGGAAAGGGGATCGAGCTTCGCGACGTCTATGTCGGACCGGGCGGCGTCCTCACCGGCTCATCGCGAGTGGCCCAGGAAGCGCATGAACGCGACCTGGAGATCTCGAATCTCGAGGAAGTGGCGAGAGTCAAGGCGAAGGCGGCCCGACGGCGACGGGCCCTGGAGGCCCAAATCGAAGCTCTGCGCGCCGAGATCGAGGCGGAAGAGCTGGAGGCCGAGGCGGCAGAGAAAGAGGAAGCCCGGCGAATTCATAACTTGAGCACAGAGAGGAATGAAATGAGGTTGAGCAGAAGCCGGTCTCAGAGGGCCGGAAACGGAGCGGTGAAGTGAACGCAGCGATCGACGGTGGCGCAGTGGCGGGAAGGGACCAGTACATCTTGATGCTCTACGTCGCGGGTCAGACCCCCAAATCCCTTTCCGCGTTCGCGAATCTCAAGCGGATCTGCGAGGACCACCTGGCCGGCCGCTATTCGATCGAGATCATCGACGTCACCAAGAATCCCGAACTGGCGATCGAGCATCAGATTCTCGCTCTTCCCACCTTGATCCGGAAAGCCCCGGCGCCCATGAGGAAGCTCATCGGTGACCTTTCCAACACCGAAAAGACCCTGGTAACCATGGAGATCGTGACTCGCCACATCGCATGAACGCCGAAGAACTGGCAAGCTTCGAGGAGGCGATCCGAAGAGCGTCGGAAAGCCGCTACGTCTTGAGGCTTTACGTTTCGGGATCGTCGCACCGGTCCGCGAACGCGATCAGCCAGGTGAAGTCGATCTGCGACACCTATCTCGCCGACCGATACGATCTTAAGATCATCGACGTGTTCCAGCAGCCGGAACTGGCCCAGCAGATGCAGTTGCTTGCCGCGCCGACGCTCATCAAGGAGTCGCCGGAGCCCGTTCGCCGCGTTGTGGGAGATATGTCCGATCAAGACCTGCTCCTTTACAGTCTCAATCTAGCGAAGCGATCCGCATGAAGCCCACCGATTCGATCGAACCCCTTGCCCAGTCAAGCCGAACCGAATGTCGCGACCTTCGGCTGCGGCTCGCCGAAGCCGAGCAGACCTTGGACGCGATCCGGTCGGGTCTCGTCGACGCCCTTATCGTTCGCGGCTTGGAGGGCGATCAGGTCTTCATGCTCAAAGGGGCGGACGAGCCGTATCGGCTCTACGTCGAGGCCATGCGCGAAGGGGCGGTAACGATCGACGAGAGCGGAACGATCCTCTACTGCAACCGGGCGTTCGCCGATATGGTCGGCCGCGCCCTGGAAGGAGTCATCGGCAGCGCCTTTTCAGATCACGTTTGCCCCGAGTTCGTATGCGGCGTGTCCCCGATTCGGCTCGGCCGGATCGAGATCCGGCTGCGCGGGCGCGACCGGGAAGTGCCCGCGATCTGCTCGTCGATCCCATTCGAGATCGGCCACGCGACGGCGTACGCGTTGACGATCACGGATCTGACCCAGCAAAAGGAGCACGAGGCCCAGCTCAAGAAGGCAACGACGGAACTCGAGGGCTTCTGCTACTCGGTCTCTCACGACATGCGAGCGCCTCTTCGCAGCATGATCGCGGCGGCGAGCATCATCATCGAGGATTTCGGCCAGGATCTGCCGGAAACGGCGAGGCTCGAGCTTCGCCGCATCGCCACGTCGGCGAGCCATCTCGGGCACCTGATGGACGACCTGCTCGCGTATTCGCGTCTGGCTCGGCTGGAGGTCTCGCGGAGGCCGGTCGACCTGTCGGAGATGGCGACCCGAATCTCGGAGACGCTTTCGAAGTCGACGCCGTCGGAGGTCAGTTGGGAGATCGAGCCGAACTTGAATGTGGAAGGCGATCCTCGGCTCCTCGAAATGGCTCTTCAGAATCTGTTGACGAACGCCGCCAAGTTCTCCCGGCTGTCCGACCAGCCGCGCGTGCTTTTCGGTCGGGACGCGGCCTCGGGGGCCTTCTATGTGAAGGACAACGGGATCGGCTTCGACATGAAGTACGTCGAGAAGCTCTTCGTCCCCTTCGAGCGGTTGCATCGCCAGCAGGAGTATCCGGGCACGGGGATCGGACTCGCCAACGTGAAACGCGTCATCAGCCGGCACGGCGGCGAGGTGTGGGCGGAAGGCGAGGAAGGCTCCGGCGCGACCTTCTTCTTCACCGTGCCCTAGAGGGGCCGCCTTGGGACCGCCGAATTCATTCGGCTCCGGAAACCCGTCCGGCTCCAGAAATCCGTGCGGCTCCCGAATCCCTGTCGGCTCATCAGGCCCATGCCAAGAGGTCGCCCCCGTGCGACGCGCGGTGGCTTACGCAATCATTCGACTAGTGGGACCGCCGGATTCATTCGGCTCCAGAAATCCGTGCGGCTCCCGAATCCCTGTCGGCTCATCAGGCCCATGCCGAGAGGTCGCCCCCGTGCGACC
>DATJYD010000376.1:0-4311 GCA_035499755.1 Fimbriimonadaceae bacterium | reverse complement strand
AGCGCTCGCGGTGCCCGCCGCCGACGATCAGGAATTTGGTGTTCGGCTCCTGGGCGAGGATCACCGAGGCGGCATTGAGCAGCACCTGGATGCCCTTCTCGCGCACAAACCGCCCGACATACATGACGATCTTCTCTTCGGGCAGAGCCAGCTTCGCCCGATGCGCGCGCCGGTCCGCCTCGCTCCACTCGAACTCGAATTTGCCGGCGTCGACCCCGTTATAGATGACGTCGATCTTGTCCAGCGGCGAATCGAAGTAGCGATGCACATCCGACTTCATGAACTCGGAGCAAACAATGATCCTCCAGGCCTCGTAGGTCAGCCAATACTCCTGCTCGTGGATGTACTTGCTCGTGGCTCCGTGAATCCCCCCGTGCCGTCCCCACTCCGTCGCATGGATCGTGGCGACGATCGGAAGCTTGTATTCGTATTTCAGTTCGCGGGCGGCATCGAGCGAGAGCCAATCGTGGGCGTGGAAGATCGTGGGCTCGCCGCCCGGCCTCCAGTTTTCGAGCATTTCGCGGACCCGCTCCTCGGTCGCGTCGTTCAGGAGCTGGATTTCGTGGAGAAAGTCGTTGGGTTGTTCTGCGAGGTGAACTCGATGAACTTGAACTCCACTGGGCTGGGTCTCCTCGTCGGGCGCGTTCGGAGTCGCTTTGGTGACCACGTGAACTTCGATGCCTTTTGCTTGAAGCTGCTGTGAAAGGTCATGGACATGGGGGCTGATGCCGCCGACAACGCGAGGCGGATACTCCCAGGAAAGCATGATCACGCGCATAGGGATATTGTAGACGCCTTGCCCCGACTAGACTCAAACTGCATAGACCTGGACATATGATGGAAGTCGGGCCGTCAGCACTGAGCCTGTCAGCGGGGGTTGGGGCAGTCTTGCTGATCGGTCGCCTTAGGGCAGGGAAGTGAGGCTCTGTGCTGATCGCATCGCGCCCGCTCGCTCCGTCTCGGAATCTGGGGCGGCGGCGGCTCCTCGGGACTTGGTGGTGATTCCCTGGCTGGGTGGAACCTACTTGTTTCCGGAGCCGGATAAATCCGGCGGTCCCGGGTGGCTGCTCGTTTCCGGAGCCGGATAAATCCGGCGCTCCCAGTTATAGGGTCTATTTTAGCTGCCTGTGCCGGACGGCGCGTGGGAACGTCTGAATGAGAACGGGTGTAATTGAAACGAATGAAAAGGTTCTTCCTGCTTCTCATCGTGCTCGCCAGCAGCTTTGCGGGGGCGGCGGATAGCTTCGACGAGCACTGCGCCAACATCGCGATCCTGCAGGACCGCAACGTCCAGAACGAGATCGGCGTTTCCGCCGCCCAGCGGAATCGGATGAACCAGTTCGCGGATGCGAACCGCAACGAGCTCTTGGCCTACAAGAAGAAGCTCGGCGGCAAGCCACCCGATCCCGCCGTGCTCGACCGCTATATGCTCGAGCTGAAGGGGAACGTGGACAATGTTCTCACCGCCGGCCAACTGAAGCGCCTTCGCGAGGTGAGTCTTCAGTGGGCGGGACTGCTGGGACTGATGGACAAGACGGTCGCATCCCGGGTCGGGCTCGAAGGCAGCCAGTACGCGAAGTTCAAACAGACCTTCATCGACGGTCAGGCGGCGGTGGCGAAAATCAACCAGCAGGTCAACGAGGAACTCAGGCCCATCGGAGAGAAGTATCAACGGCTTGCCCTCGCGTATAAGGGCCACGAGCAAGAGCATCAGGCTGAGATCAAGCAGCTTTTCGATCAATTCCAGAAGGAGGCCGCGCCGATCAAAGCGAAGTACGCCCCGCGAGTCCAGGAGATCACGAAAGAGACCAAGCAGAAGATGCTGGCGATCCTCACTCCGAAAGAAGTGTCGGCTTGGACGCAATTGAAGGGTCGAACATACGTCCCACCTAAGGGTAAGAGCTGATGAACAAGATTCTCCGCTACTCGATCTTGGCGTCTTTGGCGCTCGCAGTCTGCGCGGCGTATGGTCAGGAATCGCTGCTCCAGCGAAACGTGGAGTTGATCGCCTCCCCCAATGTCGCGGCCGATTTGAGGCTGACGACGGGCCAGGCCTCGGAGGCGAATAGCCTCTTTTCGACCTTTCAGACCAAGCGCTCGGCGAAGCTGACCGAACTGGAATCGGCCAAGCCAGACAAGGCGGATCAGATCAACTCGGAGATTGCCAAGATGGTCGTCGACCTCGACGATCATCTGCTGGCCCTTCTCACCGCTCCCCAGAAAGAGCGGCTGCTTCAGATCGGGATCCAGCAGGAAGGTTCGCAGGCTCTGACGGATAGCCTGGTCGCCGAGAAGATCGGGCTGACTCCGGCCCAGCGTTCCAAGATCAAGGCCATCCTTGGCCAAATCATGGAAGCGCAAAACGAATATCAGAGCGCGGTTGCCGGGGCCATGGCGAAGATTCCGGACCCAAATCTGAAGGATCAGAAGGCCATCGACAGCTATTACAAGGGCAAGCGTGAGGAGATCGCTTACCAGTTTGCCGGCCAGAAGGATCACTTCGAAGCGGTGAAGGCAAACGGCAGCAAGGAGATCTTGAATCTCATGTCCGCTGCCCAGCAGAAGAAGTGGCTCGCCCTGCACGGGAGGCCGCTCGCGGGCCAGATCTCGGACGGGAACTAACCGAATTGCCGCGGTTTCCCGCATAATCGGTTCGATGTCCGCCAGCGCAGTGAACTACCTGACGCCCGCCCAGGTTCGGATCATGACCGCGCCTGGGGCCGCGTACGCCCGGGTCGAAGTCGTCGACGACCGGTGCATTCTGGGCGCTCAGTTCAAGCGCGTCTTTCCGCTTACGAACCCCGATACCTTCATCTCGATTCAGGATCAAAGCGATCACGAAGTCGGCATTCTGGAGTCCCTCGACGGCATGCCGCCCGATCAGAAGGAGATCATCCTTCATGAGTTGGACCGCCGATACTTCACGCCGGTCGTCGAACGGATCGAAGAGCTGAAGCAGGATGCCGGGATGTGGAAGTTCGTCGTGCAGACCCAGCGCGGCCCGGCCGAATTCTACGTGCGCAACTGGCGAGACAGCGCCCACGAAGCATCGCGCGGCCGCTGGCAGATCCTGAGCGTCGACGGCCTCCGCTTCGAGATCCGTCAGGTCGAAACCCTAGATGAGCGCAGTCAGGTCCTTCTCGAGCAGTTGTTTTGACTGGATCTATCCCACGCGCTGCGCGCTCTGCTCGACGCTTGGGGACGATCCGATCTGCCCTTCGTGTATGCAGGACTTTGTCGCCGTAGACCTCGTGCACGCGTCTTCCGAGCCGGGCCCGCTTCGCCTCATCGCTAACCTCTACCCTTACCGCGACCGCGTCGGTCAAGCCGTTCGGCGGCTCAAGTTTTCGCGAGCCACGGCACTCGGGCCGATCTTGGCCGAGATGATGCGGGAGGGCGCCGTGCGCGTGGGGCTGGTGGATTACGATCTGATCGTCCCGATTCCCATTCACTGGAGCCGGCGGTGTCTTCGAGGCTTCAACCAATCGGAGTTATTGTCCGAGACCTTCGAACGCGTTGATTCCAAGGCGCTGCGGAGGATTCGCAGGACGAAACCGCAGACCAGGCTGAGCCGCGAGGAGCGGATGCACAATCTCGACGGCGCCTTCCGGGCTTCGCCATCCGTGGCGGGCAAGCGGGTCCTCTTGATCGACGACGTCCTGACCTCCGGTCAGACCGCTCGCGAATGCGCCAAAGCTCTCGGCGAAGCAGGCGCCATCGAAGTTGCCGCGCTCGCTCTGGCCGGCGAGGCCTTCTAGCTTCAATGCTGTTTACTTAAGAAGACCGAACCACCGAATCCACCGAGATCCACCGCCTCGGAGGCGGAGCCGATTGGACCAGGAGGTGTTTCGTTGCATGTTGTCTCCCAATCATGTTAGGGAAAGACGGCTCACCACCCCTTGTTCCAGGTTGTGATCGACCGAGATGGAGCTTCCGAGGGTCCGCCCCGACGCCTCTCCTAAGCCCTCACATGAGATCCGGCTAGAAGTAGTCCATGCAGCAAACGGGAAGCGGAGGCAGGAGACGCCTCGCCGCTTCGATGCTCGGCGCGCGGCCGTTTCGGACCAGATCGTCGAGGCTGGGCTGGCCGAGCAGAGCTTGGACCGCGGCAAGATGGTCGAGCGTCAGCTCAGCGGCCCCGGATCGCCGCACTTCGGTCTTGCCCTTGCCGAAGACAACCTGCCAGGGCCCGTTGTTGTCCGGCAAGTCGGGATCGTCGATCGCGACCGTGAACTCACCGTAGTCGGCTGCCGTCACTTGGGTCAGCGCGCCGGGAAAGTCGAGGACACGGTACATGACAGGTTTCTCGGA
>DATJYD010000375.1:0-2797 GCA_035499755.1 Fimbriimonadaceae bacterium | reverse complement strand
GATCGCGGATGGGGGAACTGATGATGGGCAGTAAGTCCTTCATTTTCCGCTTCGCCGATGTCGAGGTTCGCGAACGGGAGTTCAGTCTCATCAAGGCTGGCGAACCTTTGCCTGTTGAGCCGAAGGCCTTCCGCGTGCTCCTGTTCCTGTTGCGCAAACCGCAAAAGCTGATCGCAAAAGAGGAGTTGCTAAATGCAGTTTGGGGTGATGCCTCGGTAACGGAGAACTCCCTCACGCGGAGCATCGCCCTGCTTCGTCGACTCCACCCACCCTTCCCGCAAACACGCGGGAAGGATCGGGCACCGGTTTCAAAGAGACTGAAGCGGCTTCATTTCCCCAGCCCGTCGTTCTTGTGGTAGTTGGGATAGGGCGGGACGGGAGTCTCCGGGATGGGATTGGCTTTCAACTCATCCAGGACCATCTGCACGCCAGTTTCGAGTTGCTTGTCGTGGCCGTCGGCGATGTCTTTGGGCAGCTCTTCGACCATGACATCGGGAGTGATGCCGCGGTTCTCCACTTCCCATTCGCCCTTGAGGCCGTAGATGGCGTAGCGCGGCGCGGTGACATAGCCGCCGTCGAGCAGCGGAGGATAGCCGCCGATGCCGACGAGTCCTCCCCAGGTGCGCGTGCCCACCAGCTTGCCTACGCCGGCTTTGCGGAAGTACCACGGCATGGCGTCTCCGCCGGAGCCTGCACTCTGGTTGACGAGCATGACCTTGGGGCCAAAGATGGCGCCGACTGGATCATGAATCGGCTTGCCATCGCGCTCGATAGCCCCGGAAAGCGGGAAACGCTTGAGCACGTCGATCACGTAGTCGGCAATAAATCCGCCCTCATTCCAGCGTTCGTCGAGGACGAGGGCCTGCTTGTCGAGCTGCGCGTAGAAGAAGCGGTTGAAGTTGGTGTATCCGGCTCCCGCGGTATTGGGCATGTAGACGTAGGCGACCTTGCCGCCGGAGAGCTGGTCCACCTTGCGGCGGTTCGATTCGATCCAGGCGAGGTTTCGCAGGCCGTCTTCGTCGGCGACCGGAACCACGGTGACGTCGCGGGCATCTTTGCCGTCGGGGTTCGGGCCCACGTGGAGGACGGTCTGTTTGCCGGCGGTGCCGTCGAAGAACTCGTAAAGGTTGTCGTTTGCGTGCAGATCGCGGCCATTGACGGCAAGAAGATACTCGCCCTCCTTGACGTAGACGCCGGGCATGGTCAGCGGCGAGGCGAGACCGGGGGTCCAGTTCTGGCCGCCGAGGATCTTCGCGATACGATAGCGGTCGTTTTCGATCTTGTAGTCTGCTCCGAGCAGGCCGGCCTTGGGACCTGAATCAGGGGAATGCGGTCCGCCGATGAACATGTGGCCGATGGTGACTTCGCCGAGCATCTCGGTCGACAGGTAGGTGAACTCAGAGCGCGAGGCCAGTCCGTCGAGGTAGGGCTTGTAGCGGGCCTCGATCTTTGGAATCGAAAGGCCGTGCGTGTTGGGATCGTAGAGAAAGTCGCGCTGGATGCGCCAGGTCTCGGCATACATCTGGCGCCACTCGGCGCGCGGATCGATCGTGGTTTGCATGTTGCCAAGGTTGAGCGGTTTGCCGGGACTGGCGTTGCCGGCCTTGAGGTCATCGGCGGGAGCGATGGTCCATCCACCCTTGCGGGCGTAGAGAACCTTGGAGCCGTCGGCGGAGACTACAAAGCCGTCAAGATCGCTGAGGACGTTTTCGGGTTCGCGCTTCTCGAGGGTGAACCGCCAAACGGCGCGAACTCCAGGCTGGTCGTTCTCGCCTGACGTGCGGCCGAACGGCGAGCCCTCGAGCAGGTAGAGGACGCCGGCTTTGCCGACGGCAACTCCGCCGTAGTTGCGCGGCGGGATCGGAAGGGACAGGACGCGGTTGCCGATGCCTTCAAGGTCGACGGTGACCTTCACCGGCTTGTCTTTGTCCTTATTCTTGTCCTTGTCGTCGGACTTTGCTGCGCTCTTTTCGTCAGACTTGCCGGATTTCGCATCCTTTTTGTCATCTGCGGCGGGCTTGGGCGGCTCTTCCTTCTTTTCTTCCTTGATCTTTTCGTCGTCGCTCTCCGGCGGGATGGGAGAGGCTCCATCTTTGGCAAGGACGACGACGTAGGGCGCACTGGTCTGGGCGCGGTCAAGCGAGGAGAGATCGATGCCGGCGTTGGAGGGGCCATCGTCAGTGGAGGCAATGAAGTATAGGTATTTGCCGTTGAGATCGAAGGCCGGGCTCACAGCGTCGCTCATGCCGTCGGTGACCTGGGTGAATTTGTGCGTCTCCATCGAGTAGAGAAAGATGGCGTGGAGCTGATTGTCGAGGTCGCGGTTGTAGGCGATCCACTTCGAATCGGGCGACCAGACCTGGCCGAAACTGGCACCGAAGCCGCCGTAGGTCCCCTTGTCGACGAGGACCGGCTTCACCGGTGTGGCGGGCTTGCCAGAGGGCACATCGACGACCCAGAGACGCAGGTGCTTGTCAGTGTAGGCAATGTGTTTGGAGTCCGGAGACCAGGTGGGACCGTAGAAATAGCTTGGATCGGGTCCGAGATCGACGACGACAGGAGGCTTGAAGCCCGTTTGATCGCGCAGGTAGAGCTGGTATTCGCCGGAGGCGTCGGAGAAATAGGCGACGGTTTTGCCGTCGGGACTCCAGGAAGGGTCGCGCTCTGCCGTGCCGGAGGTGTTGGTGAGGTTGCGCGTGTCGCCCTTCTCAGCCGGGACAGAAAAAATCTCGCCGTGCGCTTCAAAGGCTGCGCGCGCACCGCTGGGAGAGAGGGCTGCGTTTTTGATTTCGTCGGG
>DATJYD010000374.1:0-4235 GCA_035499755.1 Fimbriimonadaceae bacterium | reverse complement strand
CACTTCATCCACCACCTTGGGAATCCGTCGACGCTAGTCATCTTCACGGGCTACCAGGCGGAGGGAACCCTTGGAAGGCAGTTGATCGAGGGTGCGAAGCGCGTCCACATTCTCGGCCAGGAGGTCGAAGTGAATGCGCGGGTGGACAAGCTGAACGCGTTGTCGGCTCATGCCGACCAAGCGGAGATCCTCCGGTGGCTTCGCGGATTCAAGAAACCGCCGAAGGAGACGTTCATCGTGCACGGGGAACCGCCGGCGCAGGCGGCTTTACGGGATAAGATTGTGACCGAACTGAACTGGAAGGTCGTGATTCCCCGCTGGCAAGAGGAGTTCGACCTCTGAGCCAAGGGTGGTTTCGGCGTCCCGCCGATTTCCGGGCCGGAACCTGCTCCGCCATCTCGATGCCTCTGCACTGCCGGTCTACCGCCGGCTCGTAAGCTCCTCAGCCAAAGGAGTTAGAGGCGATCACGGGTGCTAGGAGGGTGTCTCTTTGCATTTCTGAAGCGCGGGTGGAGCGGGTGCCGCAAAGAAGAACCTCGGGTCCGTGCCCGGGCGGTGGAATCCGAGGTCCTTCGCCTGCGAGGTTCGTTCGACTCGCCTCAGTTCAGGATGACGGGTCGGGCCGTGCAATGCTCCCCGGCGGGGCCACCTTCACTTCGCGGACCGGCAGGTTCTCGATGTGGACGATATCTCCCGTGCTCGTGACGACGATGCGATAGTTGCCCGCCGAGGTGAGACGCACGCCCTTCACCGGCGCGAAGAAGAAGATGCGTAGGTGGTCCAATTCGGGGTTCTTGGGGACCTCTCCTTTGAGTTCGCTGCGCAGGAGTTCGGTGTTATCGGGAGCCACGAACTTCGTAACGACGTCCAGCTTGGAGCCCATCTCCTCCTGGTCAAACTCGAGTTCGAACGCCAGGTAGAACGAAGGATGGTCGACGGGATATTCGCTCGACCGGACGTCGTCGAAGACCCCGATCAGGCTGTGCCGGCCGTTTTCCAGCTTGCAAACATACTCGCAGAACTTGCAGAGAAGGACGCGCATGCCCGCAGGGTACCCCTGGGCACACGCTCGGTCTCTGAGCGGCTTCGGCGATGCTATTCTGGATAGGTGTCGCGATTCCCCATCCTTGTCCTCTCCCTCGTGTTGAGCCCCCTGGCTCATTCCCAGAGCTTCGCCTGGGCGCCGAAGAACCCCGGTTTGCCGCACGCGGTGTCGACAGGGCGCGAGGTGTCGGTTTCGAACAACGCCCTTCGGTTCGGAGTGATCGACGGGTCTTTTCGTCTTGAGAACCGATGGGTCGGCGCCACCGAGCAACTCGGCAAGTTCGGCGTGCGCTTGACGATGGCCGATGGGAAGATCCTTACCCTCGGTATGAGCGATTCGCGGGCACGGAGGTACCTGCCTCCTCAACCCTTGTCGATCCAGGCGGTAGAGAAGAAGAGAGGCATCGCGATCGAAGGTTCGCTCGCAACGAAACCGACCGATCCCGTCGATGGCTACTGGCGCATCCTCCTGAGGGAGGACTGCGACTATGCCCGGTTCGAGGTAAGTGTTCGCGCCCAGGTCAACGATGCCGACGTAAAGGAGATCGATCTGCTCCGTTTCAGCTCGCCGACGGCGACGGTGGTAGGGAAGACCCAGGGCTCGCCCGTCGTCGACCACGATTGCTTCTTCGGGGTCGAGCACCCGATGTCCGTATCCGAGATCGCGAATGGACTTGTGACCTGCTCGATGCGTCGGGCCATCCCCATCAAGGCCGGCCAGGTCGTGACCTATTCGGCGGTTGTCGGAGTCGCGCCGGTAAACCAGATGCGGCGGGCATTCCTGTCCTATGTCGAGTGCGAGCGCGCCCATCCCTACCGGCCCTTCCTGCACTACAACTCCTGGTACGACATCGGCTATGGCAGACCCTACGGCGCAAAGGAGTGCGTGGACGCGATCAACCAGGTCGGAACCGAGCTTGCGGTAAAGCGAAAGGTCCAGCTTGATTCGTTCCTATTCGACGACGGATGGGACAACTACCAATCGATTTGGCAGTTCAACGCCGGTTTCCCCAATGGGTTCATCCCTCTGCGGGATGCCGCCGCGAAGTATGGCGCGGCTCCCGGCGTATGGCTGTCGCCTTGGGGTGGCTACGGACGCGCCAGAGAAGAGCGCCTGGCTTACGGGAAGGCGCATGGGATGGAGGTCGACTCCCAAGGCTATGCCCTGAGCGGCCCGAATTACTACAAGAAGTTCCATCAGGTGACGATGGACTTCGTCACCCGGCAGGGGATCAACCAGTTCAAGTTCGACGGGACCGGCTCGCCGGACAAGACGACTCCAGGCAGCCAGTTCGATAGCGACTTCGATGCTGCGATTTCGCTGATCGGCGATTTACGCAAGGCTCGGAAGGATCTGTTCGTCAATCTCACCACCGGGACTTGGCCGTCGCCCTTCTGGTTGAAATACGCCGATTCTACGTGGCGTGGCGGAATGGACAACTCGTTGGCCGGAGTCGGATCGCAGCGCCAGCGCTACATGACCTACCGCGACGGCGACACCTTCCACGGCGTCGTGTTGCGGGGGCCGCTGTATCCGCTGAACTCGCTCATGGTTCACGGCGTCATCTACGCGCGCGCTGCCTTCTCGACCGACCCCCTGAACGAGTTCTCGAGCGACGTGCGGGACTACTTCGGAAACGGGACCCAGCTTCAGGAGCTTTACATCACGCCTTCGCTGCTCTCTCAACAGAACTGGGACGACATCGCCGAAGCCGCGAAGTGGTCGCGGGCCAACTCGGATGTCCTCGTGGACACCCACTGGGTCGGGGGCGATCCGATGAAGCTAGAGGTTTACGGCTGGGCGTCCTGGGCGCCGCGCAAGGGCATTCTCGTGCTGCGAAATCCGAGCGACAAGCCTCAGGCGTTCTCCGTCGATGTCGCCAAGGTTCTCGAGCTTCCGGCCGGGTTTGCGAAGGCGTACGTAGGACACAGCCCGTGGAAAGCCGATTCCGGTGAGCCGAGCTACACTTTCCCGGTCGGCCAATCTCTCGTCGTCGATCTGAAACCGTTCGAGGTCCGCACGCTGGACCTGAGTCCCGAAAAGTGATTCTGCCGGCTGCCCTCCCGGCCGTTTGGCTGTCTTCGCCGGCGGAGCTCGTGCGGATCGCCTGCGTGGGGGACGGGTCGAGCCAATCCTACTCGAGAACGCTGGGGACTATCCTGGGGAAAGGCTATCGAGTCGAATCGTTCGGCGACCCGGCCGCCACGGTGGCGACGTTCTCCGGCTCCCTCGCTTTCGTGCGAAGCCAGGCGTTCAAACCGAACATCGTGGTGATCGACCTCGGCGCGAACGACGCTGCGCCGAGCCAGTGGCCTAAATCGGCGAACCGGTTCGTTCCCTCCTACGAGCATCTGATCGCCTCGTTCCGGCGCCTGCCGACTCATCCGAAGGTCTTCGCGGCCCTGCCGCCTAATGGCGACTCCGCGCGTGCCGGCGATTTCAGTTCTCGTCTCTTGCCCTTGATCGATCAGGCCGCGCGCGAGTCGGGGGTGCCGGTCATCGACTTGAATTCCGATCTCGACCCCGCGCTGGACTTCGAGGCGGACCACGTAACTCCGAACTCGGAGGGCTCGGCCCTGCTGGCGCGGACGGTTGCGGAATCGGTTCAGGATCCAGCGGCGCGGAAGCGCGGCTGGCGGGTCGTTTCCGTGGATAGTCAGGAGGACGGTGAAGGGCCGGCGCGGAACGCGATCGATGGCGATCCGGAGACCTTTTGGCACACCAACTACTCGGTCCACGAAACGCGGCCGCCTCATGAGATCGTCGTCGACCTGGGACGCGCCGAGACGATCATCGGCTTTCGCCATCTGCCGAGGCAGGATGGGGGCGTTAACGGTCGCGTGCGGGCCTTTGAGCTGTACCTCAGCATGGATGGGAGCGATTGGGGTGAGCCGGCGCTGAAGGGGGAGATCCCGAACACCTCGGGCTGGACGAAGCTGCGTCTCTCCAAGCCGGCGCAGGCGCGGTACTTCAGGTTCCGAGCCCATTCCGAGTGGAATAACGGCCCCTGGACTTCCGTCGCGGAACTGGACGTGGAGGAGGCTTTCCCCGGGCCCTGACCGTGACTGCGGCGGCCGGCGAATCGCGGCGGTTTCTTTGCGTAGGGTTGCCCTCGATGATTAGGAACAAAGTCGGGGGGCAAACCCTCGGTCGTCGTTCGCAACCTGGAACAGCAACAAGGGGCGGTTGG
>DATJYD010000373.1:0-4497 GCA_035499755.1 Fimbriimonadaceae bacterium | reverse complement strand
ACGGTTCTTCCTTCGGGGCAGATCCTCCTCCCGAAAGCCGAAGTCCTCGATTGCGGAAGCGACGATGAACTGGCCGGCCTCATCGCGGTTCAGCAAGCGCTGATCGACCTCGACTCATGGGGAAGGCTCGAAAAGGCAGCGGCGGCCGGGCTGCAGACCGCCGACGAGCGCGCGGTCAAGATTCGGCTCTCGCTGTCCGGAGAACCGGCCTACCTGATCAATCCCGATTGGCCCGACGCCTATGAAAAGGAAGCGGTGGAAAGGGCAGGTGCGGACCTGATCAAGGCCGGCTTCGACCCGGCCGCGATCGTGACGGAGGCGGAGCACCGGGCGCTTCTCGCTTCCGATCCCGACACGGTGGCGAGCTTCGGGATCGGCGACCCGATCGCGGTGCGACGGCAATTCGTCACCTCCAGCGGCCGGACCTTGCGCCGGTCGGCGGTGTCTCCCTTCTTCGCGATCCGCGCCGGGACCAGTCCCGCGATGGGGTTCGCGGAGCTCATGGGCAAACCCGTCTTCAAGGAAAGCGCGGACCACTTCGCGTCGGTCGATTGGCAATCGCTCGCCGGGCTGCTAGACTCCGAAACGACTCTGTTCCGACTGCGCGTCGACGGCCAGAAGATCGTGGAACGCAAGACAGCCATGTTCGAGGTCACCGGCGCCGACCCCGCGACGGTGCTCGCCGAGCTGAAACATGCCCTGAGCGACGCCAAGTTCCGACTTTGGAGGCTTCAGAAAGGGGGCCAATCCGTATGATCAGCATCGTAGCCGCCTTGGTCCTGACCGTCGACGTCCATCCGCCGATGCCTCCTTACCGGCGGGTCGATACGGTTCCGGTGTTCGGCGAAGCGTACGAGCCTTCCGTAGCCGTGGACGGCGATGTTCTCGTCGCCGGGTCTTACACTCAAGCCGTTGCCTACGACCTGGCGACCTTGAAGCGGCTTTGGTCGATCAAGACGCCAGGGGACGAAAGCTGCGACGGTCTTGCGGTCGGCAAGGGCGTGGTCTACGTGGCGACCAGCCCCGCTTATCGACAGCAGACCTCGCATCTGGTCGCGCTGAGCGAGAAGACCGGCAAAGTCCTTTGGAGCGTTCCGCGAGTAGGAGAAGGCTCGCCGCTGGTTCTAGGCCCGGGCATTCTCTATCTCTCGATGAAGCCTTACACGCTCTCCGCTTTCGATCTGACATCGAGACGAACGCGCTGGACGACCGTGCTCGCGAAGCCCGCCTCGGACAAGCAATGGAGCGCTTTGAGCGGCCGTATCCAGGGACTGACGGCGAACGCGGATGGGATCGCCGCCAACTGCGAAAGCGTGACCACCGGCCTCGATCCGAAGAATGGCAAGGTACGTTGGCGTCAGACGGGGTCGCCGATGTATCGCGGCAGGCTCGTATCCGCGCAGGGAGTCGTCTGGGTGCCGCTCGGCAAGGGCTCCGCCGGTTGCGATCTGAAGACGGGCAAGACCCGGTGGAGCAGCGATTACGGGTGCCGAGAGTGGTGCGACGTATACGAAGGGCGCTTCGTCGGCGTCGAAGGAGGCTTGCTTGCCTGTCTGGCGCCGAAGACCGGAGCCAAGCGCTGGTCGGACCGGGTCGGACCGGACAATTCGAGCGGAGGCAACCAATATGGCGTCGCGCTCGGAGGCCGGCTCTTCGTTCTAGGGATGAGGCTGGCGGCCATCTACGATCCATCCGGCAAGAAGCTGTGGTCCGGCTCACCCGAAGAGGCCCTTCCCAGCCCCTGTTGGAACGACGCCAAGCGGCTGGTCTGCTTCGACGGAACTCGGCTGCTTCGCTATCAGCATGGGTCGGAAGCAATGGCGCCAACCACTCCGGCAGGACGGACGGCGCTGGCGGAGGACATGGTCGCCCATTTCAAGGATCTCGACCAGGCCGACATCAAACGGCTGGAGGCGCTGGGCGATTCCGCATTCCCTCCCGTTCTCAAGGCGTTCCTTGCCGCATGCGCGGCTTACGACGCCAAGGGCGAGAACTCCGCTTCGATGGCCGCATACAACCTGTATCACAGCCTCGGCGACGTCCTCACGAAGGTTGCGAGCAAGAACGATACTCAACAACTTATGGCGGCTCTCGATGCGCTTAAGAATGCCAAACCGAGCGCTTCGGCAAAACCGGCTCTGCTCAGCTTGCTCGCGACGTACGGCGATCCGAAGGTCGTCACCCCGTACTTCCTCAGAGAGATCGAGGGAGTCAAGACGCCGGGCTTCGAGATGTACGAGTCGAACACCTACGTCGCCCGCGAATACATCGTGCGCTCGAAGGACCCGCTGGCTGTCGCGTTTCTGCTGAAGGCTCTCGAGGATCCCAAGGCCGATGGCGAGCTTCGATATGAGGCCTACACCCACTTGGCGGACACCGGAGAAGAGGGGCTCAAGGCGGTTCTCGCCGCCCGAAACCACCGTCGGCTTCTGGAGCCGATCGCGCAGAGGGCCGTGGCCGGATATCTGAATGCGGGGGAGTTCGGCGCGGAGATGAAGCCTCTCGCTGAAAAGGACGATTCCGAGGGGCGGCACTGGTTCCTGCTGAAAAGCGGAGTGCTAGGGAGCGACGGCGACCTTTGGCTTGCCGAAAAGGCCAACGGAAAATGGACGAACGCCTACTTCACCGGTGTCTCGACCGACGGCGTTAGCCGCTGGGCGAAGCCGGCGCCGCCGGAGCCGACCTTCGCGGGCAAGACGGCGTCGGAACTCGTCGCGGGAGCGTGGTTTGGCGCCCTCGTCGGCAATGCCGCGTTGAGCAAGGATAGCGATGGCGACGGCGTGACGGATATCGAAGAGAAGCGACTTGGAACCAATCCCAACAGTGCCGACACGGACGGGGACGGAACGCCGGACAATGTCGATCCTTGGCCGAACGCACCCGATCGGACTGATCTGAGCGAAGCCGAGCAGGTGCTCGCCGCGGCCTTTGAAGCTCGGTATCACTTCGACGACAGCGCGGGAGCCGGGTTGTTCTTCGCGCTGAAGGGCATGAAGCCGTTCGAGATGCCGGGCCGGATGGGCGCGATGATGTGGGTGCCGGAAGGGGCGCCGGCCTGGTCCCTGCCCCTTCAGCAGTGCTACGAGCAAGGCGTCGCCTTCATCAGTTTCCAGCCGATGGACCAGGACGAGAAGAAGCCTTGGGAGGAACGCCTGATCAAGTGGAACGCCGCGCACACCCAGGCGGAGGTGCTGATCTCGACATACTTCGGCGGGCTCAATGGGACGGGCTACAGCGTCGTCGTCAAGAAGTTCGGGAACGACTGGGTCGTCGTCGAGATGAGGCAGGCTTACGTGTCGTGACCAACCCCGACCCCAGGACAGCGCTCAGCCTATCGGCGCCTTTGAATCAAGTGCCTTTCTCGCGGGGAAAGCCCCTGGAGGCTGACTCCACTGTGGCCGGCCGCTCGTCCGGTGCTCGATGTCCAATAGACTGGAATCTGGATGTCGGACGACTTGATGATCGGCGTCTCACCGGTGCCTGTCGATGAGATCGTGTAGATCCCGGTCTGGCTGGAATCGGTGGAAAAGCGCGAGAAGACGATCTCGGTGCCGTCCCCGCTAGAGCACGACCCGTTCTCACCGTTACCGGATGTGATCCGAGTCGTGCCGGTTCCGTCCCAGGCCATCTTGTAGATCGCGTCGTCGCCGGATCGATCCGAAGAGAACGTGATGCTCTGGCCGTCCTTGGTCCATTGGGGAAGAAAGTTGTCGGAAGCGGTGTTCGTAACCTGCTTGAATCCCGTTCCATCTATCTTCCGCTCGCAGATCTGCTCGGTGCTGAAGAACCTGGAGTAGACGAGTTCCGTCCCCCCTTGGCCCAGGCAGGCATCATCGGCATCGTCCAAGCGCGTCGGCGTGCCTGAGCCATCCGCGTTCGCCAAGAAGACCCCGGCGTTGCCGCTGGCGCCCTGGGCCACATAGATCAGCTTCGTGCCGTCGTTCGAGAACTGGATGAAGCCCACATAGATGTAGGGACCGGCATCGATGGTCGTGGCTCCCGTCGTCGAGACGGAGGAATTAACGTAGACCCCAATGCTGTTCGCGGCGGGTGCATAAGCGAAAGCGACCCGAGAGTCCGCGGAACTTGCGGCGAAGGCCGAGTAGCCGGAAGGCAGACTCGCATAGGTCTGCGTGCCCGTTCCATCCGGATTCACCCGGTAAATGGTAGTCGTGGTGCCGTTGCTTCGTCCGTAGAGGGTCACGTTCGGCGGAAGCGTGCCGGGCGTCCCATTGGTTCCACCGGACGCGCCACCACCTCCGCCGCCTCCCCCACCGCCTCCTCCGCCACCGCCGCCACCGCCTCCGCCACCACCGCCGCAACCGGCGATGAGGGCGACTGCGACGAGGGCAGCCAGAACCGATGAGAGCTCACGAAATCGACGATGCAACCAGAAACCTCCCCGGTCCGTCCACGCCGACGGGCGCGTGAGAAACGTGGGACCGCTACTACTCGGACGACCCATGACCCCTGGACGGTTCACTCAAGACGCTTGTA
>DATJYD010000372.1:0-2451 GCA_035499755.1 Fimbriimonadaceae bacterium | reverse complement strand
TGCCCACGAATCATGGGAAGATCATCGGGGGCCTCCACGTCCGCGGTGATGCGATCTGGAATTCCGGACCGCGCCGTGTAGCGGGCAAGCTCCGCGATATCGATGTCGGCGGCCGCGCCTTCGGGCAGACGGCCGAACTGTGAAAAGCTCCTTGCCATTGAGTCGAGTCGCTCCGTCTCCATCGCCAGAACGTGCACGGTGTCTGCGAGGTGGGGCGGTGCCTCCCGCCGTAGTCGTTCCACAGCGAACCGGATCGGCGTCAGGGGGTTCTTCAACTCATGAGCGAACTGGCGGGCGCTTTCACGTTGGGCCGATGCCCGTTCGACCCCGAGTGCTCGAGCCTGGCTGACCTGCAATTCCCGGGACATCGCGCGCATATGTTCGCGGAGGACCTGGAATTCCGGGGCTCCTCGTCGCGACGTGCCGTCTGGGATGGGCTGTCCTTGGCCGATCAGGGCCGTCCAGCCAACAAGCTCCTGCAATGGCCGACTCAGGTTTCGACTGAGGTGACCGGCCACCCGCGAGGCTCCAAAGGAAAGGAGTGCGAAAATGAACACCGCGGCGATCGCGAGCCAGGTGGTTGCCCCGCGGATGACGACTTCGGTTTGGCGTGCGTGCTTGACGCTCTCGTCGAGAAGAGCCTCATGGCGGTCGATCGCCGCGCGTGTCGCCGGATCAAGGCGGTTTCGGCGGACGTCGGCGATCGCCACGCGACCGGTGGCGCCAACGCTGTCCCACGCCGCCGTCGCCCCGACCAACGGCAGCACCCAACGCCCGCTCGCTCCCCACGCCGCAAGGACCAGAGCGGAGGGGACGAACGCGAAGGAGAAGAGAATCACGAATAGCCGGCCGCGGAATCCGAGTCGCCGCACGAGTCCTTCCAAGATCGAAGCGCGCAATGGTCGAGGAACACCTAAACTTACGGATCGGCCGACTATCCGGCATCAGAAACGCCAATGAAAACCCATACGGACTACCTGATGTTTACCACGAGGCACCGGCAGGAGATCATCGATATTACCGACGCCGCGGAGCGGTGTGTGCAAGCGGCCGGCATCCGCGACGGGATGGTGTTGGTATCGGCGATGCACATCTCGGCGTCGGTCTTCGTCAACGATCACGAATCGGGTTTGTGGCAGGACATCCTCGACTGGCTCGAGCGCGACATCGCGCCGTGGGCCCCGGACCGGTACCGACACAATTCGGGAACGGGCGAGGACAACGCCGCCGCACATCTCCGCTCGCTCACGGTCGGACATGAGGTAATCGTTCCGGTGACCGATTCGCGGCTCGACCTTGGGCCGTGGCAGCGCATTTTTTACGGCGAGTGGGACGGGCAGCGCCCGAAACGGGTCATTGTGAAGGCAATGGGAGAGTAGGGTGCGGCCCTGGGCCACTCCAAGCGGTTCCCGGAGGTCCAGACTAGCCGGACGAGCCGAGGACCCACTACATTCCGGCCAGTTGTCGCCGGACCGTCTGCGCGACATCGGTGGTGTCCTCGTTCGCGTGGAACAGCCGGTGAGCGTGCCGTCGTCCTTGGCGGCTGAGTCCCAGCCAATCCATTGGATCCCTGATCCGCAGGGCCGTTCATGAACCCACGAAACGCACGCTCGAGTCCGCGGCCGCAGGCCGCGCTCATTCACCGCGGCAGTGCCGCCACATCCCTTCCGCCGATGCCGGCTGGTCCGCATCCCGCCTACGCCCCAAATGCGGCGCTCCTCATCGACTTCGATAATGTGACGATCGGCATTCGGTCCGATCTCGGGAAGGAACTCCGGAGCATTCTTTCTTCCGAGATCATCAAAGGCAAAGTCAACGTGCAGCGGGCCTACGCCGATTGGCGGCGATACCCGCAGTATATCGTACCCCTGACCGAGGCCTCGATCGATCTCATCTTCGCCCCGGCGTACGGATCGTCCAAGAAAAACGCGACCGATATCCGGCTCGCCATCGACGCGCTCGAGTTGGTCTTCACTCGTCCCGAAATCGGCACATTTATCCTGCTGTCGGGAGACTCCGACTTCTCGAGCCTCGTCCTCAAGCTCAAGGAGTACGGCAAGTACGTCATCGGAGTCGGAATCCGCGAGTCGTCGAGCGACCTGCTCGTTCAAAATTGCGACGAGTATTACAGCTACAATGCACTCGCCGGCTTGGTCAAGGCGTCGGAGGAGGAGCCCGCGCAGAAATGGGACGCATGGGAGCTGGTGCGCGAGGCGGTGGGTCGTATGAAGCGGAACGGCGACGTGATGCGCTCCGATCGCCTCAAGCAAGTCATGCAGGAGATCGATGCCACGTTTGACGAAAAGGACTTGGGGATGGCCAAGTTCTCTCGGTTCGTTCAGGAGGCGGCGACGCGATCTCTGCTATCGGTCACAAAGCTCGAGAACGGCCAGCTCGAGATCGATCTTCCAGGGGGAGGCTCAGTAGACGTCCGTGGAAAGCGTCCGGAAG
>DATJYD010000371.1:0-8108 GCA_035499755.1 Fimbriimonadaceae bacterium | reverse complement strand
AGATCTTCCCCAACGGTCTCGGCCTCAACGCGGGCCAGCTCGGCACCATGCTCATCGTGCTCATCCCGACCGTAGCTTTCTTCGCCGGCATGTTGATCGCAGTCAGCGCGTTCGCGAAGAACACTCGCGAAGCCCAGAGTTCGATGGCATTGATCAGCCTCGTCGTACTGATGCCGGCTCTCTTGGGGAATATCATCGGCCTCACCGACCTCGCTTCGAACTGGTGGATTCGGCTAATTCCCGTTTTGAACACATCGGTCACCCTCCGCGAGTCGCTCCAAGGGAAGCCGGATCCCCTTGGCATCGCGCTGACGGTGGGTGTGGGGCTGGTCCTGGCGGCGATTGGCCTGCGGGTCGCGGTTCACCTGTTCAATCGCGAACAAGTCCTCACTCGAGTCTGAGCCGATTCGGCGGGACACCGAAGCCAACTTGGTTCTGGACTTTAGCTGGTCTTAGCGGTCGAAGACGTGCTCGAAGTCGAAGAACTGGAGGACGAGCCAAAGAAGCTCGAGATCGCCTGGCCCTGCTGCTGAAGCTGGGCGATAGCGGTTTCCATGTTCGCGAATTCGTTTTGGAGCTGGGTCGTTAAGTCCGCCACCTGCTGCTGAAGCTGAGTGATGCTGTTGTTGACATCCGTTTCCTGAGCCGTCAGCGAGTTGTTCTCAGTCGTGAGTAGGCCGCTAACGGGGTCGGTAAAGGAGTTAATGAGCGAGTTGAGGGTGGTGGCCACCCCCTTGTTGACGGTTACGGTGCCGACCGCTCCCGTGGTCGTGCCCGTGTATTTGATCTGCAGGCCATCGGTCGTGGCATTGCCGCTATTGCCGGTCAGCAATCCGTTCGCGCCGCCGGTCGCGGGCTCGCCGTTGATCGTTCCCTGCAGGTCGGTTCCCTTGATGGCGGTCCCGTCCGTGCCGGTAGTGCCGATCCCGCTGTTGTCGCCTTGAGCGTCTTCGGCCGCCGTGCTGATGACGCTGAAATTGCCGGCCGAGCCTGACTTGAGACTCGTCAGGACGAGGTGCCCGCTCGAATCGGCGCTTGCCTGGAGGAGTCCCGAGAACCGTGAGTCGCCGTTGATCTGGTTGATAATGTCCGTTTGACTCGATCCCTGCGGGATCGTCAGGTTTACGGTGGATCCAAACAGTTTGCCCGAAAAGCTGAGTGTTTCGGTGTTCGCCTCAGCGGTCGTCTGGGCGGTTGCCGCCGTATACGACGCGAACGTCGGTAGCGAAGTGATGTTGACGTTGTAGGTTCCGGACTGGGTCGCGTTTCCGTAAGTGACATAGCTCAGGCCGGCGCCGGTCGCCGACCCATTCGTCTGAAACAAGCTGGCAAGCGAGTCGGACGAGCTATTGATGGCATTCGTTAGCTGGGTCTGGTCGACCTGCAGATTGCCACTTTGGTCGAGGCTCAGACCGATCGAGGCGAGGTTGTTATACGGTCCCGTCGCTCCGGGTGCATTCGTGAAGAGCATCGCGGACATCGAGCTGACTACCTGCTCGGCGACGGGATCCCCGAACAGCGGCCCCGATGCATAGGAGGTCGTGTCGAACGCGCTGTTCTGGTTGATGAAGCCGATCGCGTTGTTATAGGCGGTCACCAGGGACTGGATGTTCTGCTCGATCGCGTTCGTGTCCTTTGACAAGGATAACGTGCTGGTGCCGGGACTCGAGGGAGTCCCGCTGAGCAGAGTCAAGGTCGCCCCGGGGATCGCCGAGGTGATCGTGTTGCTGGGGCTCGTGAGACTGACGTTGTCGAGCGTGTAGCTTGCGTCCTGAGCCTTCACGAGTTGGGAGGAAGGCGCTTGCTGCAAAACGCCGAGAGACTGAAGAATGTTCTGGGGGTCGCTGAAGGTGTTGCCGCCGGCCTGGCTGGCGATGTCGAGCTGAAATCCCGGATTGCCGGAGGAATCCGTCACGGACTTCACGGTTGTCGGCACTCCTGCGGTGGTGAGCTTGGTGGCCAAGCTTTGCAGGGTATCGGAGGAGAAGTCCACACTGATCGTTTGGCCATCGACCTGGAACGATCCGGTGGTGAGTCCGGAGTTAGGAATCAACTGGCCGAGCGTCTCCGTACTGCTGGAGAAAATCGCGCTGGCGGCGCCATCGGAAGTGGCTTGCCGGATACCGGCCGTGCCCCCGATCACCCCCAGATTGTTCAAGACGCTTCCGCTGAGATCGGTTAGCTGCATCGCGTTCGAGGCTCCCGAAGAACTCGATGCGAGGGTTAGGAATGCGTTGCCCGTACCTCCATTGATGATGCTGGCCACAACTCCCGCGCCGGCCGCGTTGATGTTCTGGGCCAGGGCCGTGAGCGAATCGGTCGCGCTGACTTGAATCGCTTTGCCATTGATCTCGATCGTTCCGCTTTGGTTTAGCGTGCTCGTGGCGTCGGTCTGGGCGGCCGACGCAATCTTCTGGGCTTGAGCGAGGTGGGTGACGGTAAGGCTGTAGACGCCGACCGAAGCCGAGCTCGAACCGGTGATCGTCGCTACGGATGTGTCCGACGAAGTCGCCTGCACGGCATTGAACGCGTTAGGCGCGCTGAGAGCCGACGCGGCGCTGCCGATCGCGAGCAGGGAGGTCTGGAGGGCGGAGTAGATGCTCTGCTGGTTCTGGAGATTGTTGAGCTGAGTCTGGTAAGTCGAGATCGGTGCCGACTCGAGGGAGACGAGCTTCTGGATGATGCTCGACGTGTCGAGGCCGCTGCTGATGCCCGTGAAGTTGATTCCGCTGATCGAACTGCTCATTTCATGCCGCCAGTAATCCGAAGAGCGCTGTGGCCTCCTCGATCTTCCGTGCCGTCTGCCCCCTCAGATCCTCAAATTCCTCCTCCGAGTAGCCAAGCCACTCCTCAGCGACGGGATCCAGAGAGACCATCACCATATTCTCGGTCGCGTAATAAAGATGCTGAGTCAGGTTGTCTCCCGCGTGAACTGCGAAGAGGGTGGGATCGTCACCGGGAGAGAACGGCCCTTCGTGGCGCGCAATCGTCTCGATGAGGGTCTGTGGGAGCTTCCAAGTCGTAGCCATCATCGATCCGATTTGGCTATGGTTCAAGCCAAGAAGCTTCATTTCGGCTTCGGTCACGGTGATCTGGCGGTCTTCGGCGTACTTGGTGACCTGGTCGTAGGTCTGCGTGAACATGCTGTAAAGGAACAGCCTGCCGATGTCGTGCAGAAGTCCGCCCAGGAACAGGGCCTCCATGTCGTTAACCTTCATCCGCTTTTGCTGAGCGATGATCTGAGTGGCGGCGGCGGTGCCGAAGGCGTGAAGCCAAAACAGCTTCAAGGTCTCGTGCTGGCGAGGGGTCTTGGGCTTCATCGTGCTGATCGCGCTCACGCTCAGCACCAGATTTCGGACCTGGGGCATGCCGAGGATCATGATCGCCTGGCTCAAGCTCGTAATCTGCCCCGATAGCCCGTAATAGGCTGAGTTCACGACGCGGAGAACTTTGGAAGCGAGAGCCTGGTCCGAACTGAGAAGTTTCTCGATGTTGTGAGCGGAAACATCTTGGTTCTCCGTCTCCTTGAGAATGCGAGCGACGATGTCTGGCAAGGCGGGCAGATCCCGGAGAGACTTTTCGATGCTCAGGCGAACAAACTTGTTATCCAAATTCAAAGACATACTTGAAAAACTCCAGCAAGAATGGCGAGACGCCAGGCTCATTCAAATATTGGTTCTTGCCAGGCCGATCCTCAGTCGAAGCGCGGAGGCCGTTTCAAGCGTCTTTAGCTTTTAGGGTTAGCGGCTGTGCATTTGACACCTATAACTTGCTTGGGAGACAATACACCTATCCTGATTTCCCAGAGAGGAGAACCTTGAAGATGAAGTGGAAACTGCTCTTAGCGATTCTGACTTTGCTTTTGACCGCGCTCGCCGGCGCGACCGGCACGCTCACCGTGACGTCGCCGACCGATGGCGCCTACCTGGGAGCGACGAACACGCTTTCGTTTAACGTCCAAGGGGCGACCGTCGAGGTCGATGTTACGGTCACGATCACCGGCCCAACCGGGGGTGTCACGACGATCGGTCCGAGCCCCTTCCAGCCAGACGTCAACGGAAAGATCGCGGGCACGATCCCCGTCAACTTCTCGCAGTCTTCGCCGGAGGGCGCCTACACGATCGTCGTTTCCGCGACTGAGAATAACGTCGCCTATACGCCGGTCACGATCAATGTCACGGTCGACGTCACGAAGCCGAAGTTCTATTCCTTCAATCCGATCGCAAACTCGTATGTGAAGGGCCCGGACGTGCCGATCATCGTCAAGGTCATCGAAGCTAACCTGAAGGTTTGGCGCGTTCAGATCAACAGCCAGGACATCCCGAACAACACGGGCACCACGCTCGATTCGGATAACACCTTCACCGTCCACTGGAACGTCTCGGGCATTCTCCAGGACGGAGCCCAGACCGTCAACATCGACGTCAAGGATCTCGCCCAGAACGACTCGACCCAGTCCTTCACGGTCACGATCGACCGAGTCGCGCCTACGATCACCATCGAATACCCGAGATCCGACACCAAGGTTCGGCCCAACTCGACGATTGCCGTCACGGTGGACGTTTCGGATACCCAGGGCTCCAACGCGGTCGATGCGACGGGCGTCGACGTCGTCGTCCAGAACATGAGCGGCACGCAAATCATGCGCGTGCCGAGGGTATCGTTCTCCTCCGGCCGATGGACAGGTAGGATTCTAAGCAGCGTAAAGTTGCCGAAACAGTTTAAGATTGTCGCAAGCGCGGTCGACAAGGCGGGCAATGTGGGAGTCCCGCAAACTACAGTTGTCACCGTCGGCTGATAGGCGCGGCATACGCGGACAGGGGAAGGAGAAAACAGGGAGGAAGAATGAGCGCACGGAGGCTACCGTTCGTTGTTCTGGGTGCCGCTACCATAGCGACGCCCGCTTTTGCGCAGGTCCCGGATCTGCTGAACGCGTTGGACGCCGGCGGACGGGCGATGGGCATGGGCGGCTCGCTGTACCCGACCGGGGCCGACACGCTCGCCAGCTATTACAACCCGGCCGGGTTGGGCTATGTCAGCCAATCGACGGTGGGAGTCGCCTTTCGGAATCTTCCGCGGTCGACAACGACCGCGAGCGGCGACTTCAACAACCCGACGCTCACGTCCAAGGGCTCGGGAGGAGATCGCGAGCTGACTCACTTCGGGGTTGTGTTTCCGATGGGGAAAGGAGGCCTCGGGCTCTCCTACACCGTTGGGGGCTACATCAACGACTTTCGGCAAGGCAGCGTGACGATTGGCGGAAGTTCGGTCTCCGGCTATGCGGAGCAGATCGAGTCCAAAACTGAGTTCTTCAGCCTCGGTTATGGAGTCGCGACGAAGGACCAGACGTTTGCCTGGGGCATTGGGGCTCAGTTCGTTCAGGAGTCGATGGAGGATCTTCTCACGGGAACGGTTAACGGCTCCCAGTTGAGCGGCACGCCGTCGGCGACCACGAGCGGGATCGCCGGACTGGTCGGTTTTCAGTTCAACCCCAAAGGCAGCGACATGAGTTGGGGCGTCAGCTACCGCACCGAGGTCAACCTCTCCAGCAACAACTCCACCAGCTTGCTGATGGACAAGATCCCTGCTCGGTTACTCGGCGGCGTCGCATTCCGGAACGACGGCATTCGAGGCGGTAAGGACTTCCTGTTGTACGGCCTCGACGTGATGCAGTTCTTCTCCACGAACAACGCCGGACAGAACTTCCAGCGAAACGCGCAGACCGTCGCCGGTGGCGGACTCGAATACAATTACGACCTCGGCGGGGCTCGGATTCCTCTTCGGGTCGGTTACAACTACGTGGGAGGCGGAGGAACCGACTACGGCACTCGCAACGCGCTGACGTTTGGGCTTGGATATCGCCCAAGCAACAGCGATTACACGATCGATCTTAACTTCGCCGCCCCTCAACACGGAGCATTCGACATCGGACTGAGTCTGAGCTACAAACTCGGCAGCAAATAATGATCATGAGAAGGGTCTTACCGGCAGTCTTCCTCGCACTCATCGGGTCGGCGTCCTATGCGCAGAGCTGGAACGTCGCCTACGAGAAGGGCCTCGACGCCGCCAAGCACGGCAACTGGTCCGAAGCGAGAGCGGCATTTCAGCAGGCCGTCGCCTATCGGCCGGAGGATGTGTCGGCTCCGACAACGATGCCCGGCCCGGTCACAGAGCGGCGCCAGTGGCGCGACGGCGCGCCTTATTCACCCAACTTCCTGGCCGCGTACTGCGAATACCGGATTGGCACGAGTTCGCCGACTCCCGAAAAGGGTCGGACCGCGCTCGTGGCGGCGGGCGTCGAATTTGAGGCTCTTCTCGCCAAGGGCGAGGTCAGCAGGGAAACTCTCTACTTCCTCGACCAGATCTATGGGCGAACTGGCGACACGGCGAAACGACTCGATGTCGAGGCTCGGGCGAAATCGGTCAAGCCCACATTCCGCGTCGACGATGCGATCGTCGCTCCCGAGGAACTTGCGATGATCACGGGCTCGACGCCCGTGGCCCACAAGCAGGGAGAAGGGCCGGTCATTACGATTATCCAGCCCGGGGAAAACCCTCGGATCGTGACGAATCCGAATACCAATCCCAACTTGAACGAGATTCCGGCGCCTGGTGGTGCGGTGCCGATCGTCCCCACGAAGTTCGCCCTCATCATCGGCAACTCCACTTCCCAACTGAAGCAGGGAGCGGTGACTTTTGGGGCATCAGACGCGCAGGCTGTCCGCGCGGCTCTCGTCATGGATGCCGGATACAACGACTCCAACGTCGATCTCGTTCTCAACACCACCAGGGACCAACTTCTTGCGAGCGCAAAGGCCCTTGCCGAGAGAGTTCCGGAAGACGGCACCGTCTTCATCTTCTTTGCCGGCAACGGCGCGAACATCGAAGGCAAGGACTACCTGGCGGGCGTGGATACGACTTCCGATTCCGATGCAAGCACGATGGTCGCGAAATCGGAGATCTACCAGATGTTCATGGCGAAGGGCGCCAAGATCTATGCCTTCTTCGAATCGCCCCGTCCGATGACCGACGGAAACTACTTCGGGAAAGAGGTTCCCATGGTCGGAGCGATCGCCCAGGTGCAATCGACGATCCCCGGGCAATCCATCACGGCTCAGGTTTACAACGGAACAACCCTCGGCGTCTTTGCCGAAGCCATGGTCACGGCACTCCATGACATCCGTTCCAACCACATTCCGATCATGGAGTTCGGCTGGCAAGTTTTCAATCGCACCCGCGGCGGCGGCGACATGGCATCCGGTATGGGCGCGGGGCAGGTTCCGACATTGCCGGTCCTGTCGAACATGAGTGACGACGACCGGTTCTAGCGGCGACGCTGGTTCATCGAATCCGCCGAGTTCCACCGCTCCGGGAATAGGCAGTAGCGGCATGTCATCCTGGGAACCCGTGCCAGAGCCGATGAACGAGGCGTCGGCAGTGGTGGAGGATCTCCCTGTAGTCGGTTCTGTTTGCAGCCCTCCACTGAAGCCCGGAGACTGCTGCGTGGAGTCAGCCCCCGCTCGGGCGGAGCCCGTGGATCTCGACCTTCGGATCGAGCTGCGGCTGTAACTCACCGGCACCGGGGTTCGGCGCCTCTCGGAGGGAATCCACGCAACAGCCTCCCTAGCAAGCGGTTGCTTTGCGATGGGTCGCCTCCGATAGTTAAGGAAAAGCGCCAGAGGCAGCCCTCGCACCTCGCTCTCGGTCGCCGATCGCAACCTGGAACAAGGGTGGTAAGCCGTCCTAGGCTCGGGGGAGGCGATCGTAGGCGAGAACCAGCCCATCCAGGGTTAGCGTTTCGTCGTACTCCTGGATGCTCGAACACAGGTCCAGGAAGATCCCACCGAGCCCGCCCGTGGCAATGATCGTTGAGCCGCCGCCCAATTCTCGGTCGATTCTTGCGGCAAGAGCGTCGATCGCTCCCGCATAGCCGAGCATGACTCCCGACTGGAGGGAGTGAACCGTGTTCTTGCCAAGGGCCGAGGCGGGAGCCGCGAGATCGATCTGGGGCAGCTTGGCCGTTCGCTCGACTAGGGCCCGGCTCGATAGCTCAACTCCAGGAAGGATCGCGCCCCCGACATACACGCCGCGACCGTCGATCGCGTCGA
>DATJYD010000370.1:0-2390 GCA_035499755.1 Fimbriimonadaceae bacterium | reverse complement strand
CTCGGCGGACGACGTGATCGAAGCCGGCGGACTCCATGTGCTGCCGGGCCTTATCGATACCCAGGTCCACTTCCGCGAGCCGGGGATGGAGCATAAGGAGAATATCGAGTCCGGGACGCGAGCCGCGATCTTCGGCGGTGTCACCACGATCTTTGAGATGCCGAACACGAATCCCACCACCACGACCCGGACCGCCCTCGAGGACAAGTTGGTCCGCGCCAAGGGCCGCGCATGGTGCGATCACAGCTTTTTCGTCGGGGCTTCGACCGCGAACATCGAGGAGCTTGCCGACCTCGAGATGCTTCCCGGCACTCCCGGGATCAAGATCTTCGCAGGAAGCTCGACCGGATCGCTGCTCATCGAAACGGAGGAGGACTTGCGGCGAGTGCTCGCGAACGGTAAGCGGCGCTGCCCGGTCCACTCCGAAGACGAGGCGCGCAATCGCGAGCGCAAGGCGCTGGCCAGTAACCGGCCGCATCCGCGCGAGCACCCGTTCCTCCGCGACGCGGAGAGCGCGCGAATGTCGACTGAGAGAATCTTGAGGCTCTCGAAAGAGACCGGGCGGCCGGTCCACATCCTCCACGTCTCGACCGGCGACGAGATTCCCCTCCTCGAAAAGGCCAAGGTGGCGGGCCTCGGAACGACGTGCGAGATCACGCCCCAACACCTGTGGTTCACCGCGCCCGAAGCCTACGAGCAGTTGGGCTCGCTTGCCCAGATGAACCCTCCCATAAGGAGCGCGGAGCACCGCCAGGCCCTGCGCGATGCCGTACGAGCGGGGCTCTTCGACGTGGTCGGAAGCGACCATGCGCCCCACACCCTAGAAGAAAAGGCTAAGCCCTACCCGCAGAGCCCGAGCGGCTTGCCTGGAGTCCAGACGCTGCTCCAAGTCATGCTGACGCTCGTCAAGCGCGACCGCCTGATCTCGCTGGAGGAACTCGTGACGATGGCCTGCGAGGGGCCGGCCAGAATCTATGGAATCAAGAACAAGGGCGCCATCGCACCGGGAATGGACGCCGATCTTGTTCTCGTCGATCTCGCTCGCGATGTCGTCTTCGAGCGCGCGATGGTGCGGAGCAAATGCGGCTGGAGTCCTTACGAAGGCGAGACCCTCAACGCACCCCCGACTCATGTGCTTCTTCGCGGAAATGCGGTAATACGCGAGTCATGTCTTGCCGCTGAACCCGTCGGCATACCAGTAAGCTTCCTATGGAAATGAACTTCTCTGACTCCTCGATCGGCGAACTGCTTCGCAAGGGCTTCGAATACGACTTCTGGGCAACGATGCGCTGGTACAACGCGGTCCGGCTGATGCGCAACCAGGAATCGGCGTCTCCGGTCGTTCAGCACATTCTCACCACGCAGCGCGTATGGCTGGAGCGCTGCGGCTATCCCGTCGAGAGCGTTCCGCGGGCGGCCACCCGCTCGGCCTTCGAGGCGGCGTCAGAAGCCTGGCTGAAGCTGATCTCGACGGAGCCGCTCGACAAGATGATCGCCTACAAGGACTTTCGCGGCCGGGATCACGAACGACCGCTCGGGGAGATCGCCTGGCATGTCATCAATCACGGGACCTTCCATCGGGGTCACCTGCGGGGCTTGGCTCAGGCGGAAGGGTTCGACGAATTCGCCGACACCGACCTGATCTATTACACCGACGAGCTCGCGAAAAACGGCTGACCAAGCGAGGGTTAGCCCGGGCAGCGCGATATATCGCGCGACCTTGAAAGCGCGGATCACTCCGGGCACGAGATACCTCTAGCCCTCGATCAAGTCCTGACCGGTCATCTCCGCCGGAACCGGCAGCCCGAGAAGGTCGAGGACGGTCGGCGCGATGTCGGCCAGCTTCCCTTTCTTCAGCTTCTTCCCCACCGAGTCGCGGCTCACGTAGATCAGTTCCACCGGCAAAAGGGTGTGACTCGTCTTCACGGCGCCGGTATCGTAATCCACCATCTGCTCGCAGTTGCCGTGGTCGGCGGTGATCAGAATGTGAGCGTCGAGCTCCAGCAGCCGGGGCACCAGACGGCCCAAGCACTCGTCGACGACCTCGACCGCCTTCGTCGCGGCGGCCAGATCCCCGGTATGGCCGACCATGTCGCCGTTGGCGTAGTTGACGGCGATAAAGGCGTAGGGATTGCCTTCTAAACGCCTCATCAGCTCGTCGGTGACGTTGTAGGCTTCCATCTCGGGATGGCTGGCGAAGGTCGCGGGATCAAAGCGGCTCTTGACCTCGACGTCGTCCTCGCCTGCGTACGGCGTCGTCGCCTTGCCGTTCATGAAGCTGGTGACGTGCTTGTACTTCTGGGTCTCGGCAATCCGTAGCTGGCGCAGGCCGGCCTCGGAGATCACCTCGCCGAGAAGGTGCTCCATCCCGCCACCCTCGCCCATCGGGG
>DATJYD010000369.1:0-2224 GCA_035499755.1 Fimbriimonadaceae bacterium | reverse complement strand
CCGCTCCCAGCCTTCCGGTGCTAGCCGAGCGCATTGGCTGGGATCTCGACCGGCTTGAAGCTATCCACGCCTATCGTAGCAGCACGAACAGCTACTACTTTTCCACCTTGGATGAGATTCTGGAGCCGTTCTCCGCCGCCGGATTTGAGCTGCAATGGGTCTCGGAGCCGGACTACGAGATGGGAAGCCAGTGCCCCGTGATCTGCTTCCGGCGCGCTGCTCCGTAGCGGCCTTCGTGCCGGGGGCTTTCAGCCCCCGCTCGAGATCCCGCTCCTGTCAGGGTGTATCGTAACAGGACTTCCTCCATGAACTCCTTCGACGTCATCATCATCGGCTCCGGCGCGGGCGGAAGCACGCTCGCCCATCGCCTCGCCTCGACCGGCAAGAAAATCCTCGTGATCGAGCGCGGCGATTTCGTGCCGCGCGAGAAGCTCAACTGGTCTTCTAAAGCGGTCTTCCTCGAAGGCCGGTACACGGCGGCGGAATCCTGGCTGACCGGCGACGGGGCGACCTTCCATCCCGGAACCCATTACAATGTCGGCGGCAACACCAAGTTCTATGGCGCGGCTCTGCTTCGGATGCGGGAAAGCGATTTCGGCGAGGTGCAGCATCGGGGAGGCATCTCGCCCGCTTGGCCCATTTCCTACACGGATATGCGCCCCTACTATCTCGAAGCGGAGCGGATGTACTTCGTGCACGGTCAGCGCGGCGAAGATCCGACCGAGCCGCCCGAGAGCGAGCCGTACGCCTATCCGGCGATCGCCCACGAGCCTCGGATTCAGAAGCTGAGCGAGGACTGGGCCAAGCTCGGCCACCACCCCTTCCACCTTCCCGTCGCGGTGATGCTGGACGAGGCGAACCGAAGCGAGAGCCGGTGCATCAAGTGCGAATCCTGCGACGGCTATCCCTGCCTCCTCCACGCGAAGGCAGACGCGGAAGTCGTGGCGATGCGGCCGGCGCTGGCGAGCGACAACGTAACCCTTTTCACCAATACCTTCGTCACGAAGCTTGAAACGAACCCGGCTGGGACCGCCATCGCCGCCGTCCACGTGACCCGAGATGGCGCGCCCGAGACCTACTCGGCGGGAATCGTCGTGGTCTCGTGCGGCGCGATCAACTCGGCGGCCCTGTTGCTTCGTTCCGCCGACGACAATCATCCGAACGGCCTCGCCAACGGCTCCGGCGTGGTCGGCCGGCACTACATGTGCCACAACAACTCGACCCTCCTCGCGATCTCGAGGACGCCGAACGAGACGGTCTTTCAGAAGACGATCGCCCTTAACGACTTCTACCATCGCTCGGACGACTGGCCCTACCCGCTCGGCCACATCTCGATGGTCGGCAAAACCGATGCCGACATCCTACGCGAGGGCGCCCCGCGCTTCGCTCCCCATCTCGCCCTCCAGGAGCTTGCCCGGCACTCGATCGACTTCTGGCTGACGACCGAAGATCTGCCCGATCCCGAGAACCGGGTCACGGTCGAGCCGAACGGCCAGATCCGCGTCTCCTACGAGCCCAACAATGTCGAGGCTCACGAGCGCCTGATCGCGAAGCTGAAGTCGATGCTCCACGAACTTGGGATGGAGGACCGGCTCATGCGCAACGACCTGTATCTCGGCAAGAAGATTCCGATCGCCGGGGTCGCTCACCAGTGCGGGACGGTCCGTTTCGGTTCTGACCCCGAATCCTCCGCCCTCGACCTGGACTGCCGGTCCCACGAGATCGAGAATCTGTACGTCGTCGACGGCAGCTTCTTCCCTTGCAGTTCAGCCGTGAATCCGGCGCTGACGATCTACGCCAACGCTTTGCGCGTGGGAGATCGGCTGAAGCAGCGAATCTGACTTTTTGGACCGCGGGGAGCTTGCTCCGCTTTGGGTTGCCGGAACGATTACGGTGCCCATGCCCCATTTCGCCAACTACTCGCAGGCCCGGGGTCTCCCTTGGATACGGCCTATTGGACTTGCACACCCGCTCTCGAAACCGGGCGCGATCACACCACGGCAAGACGTATCATGTGCGTGATGAGGCACTTAGCGGCCCTGTTCGTTCTCGCGTTGGGGCCAGTCACGGGATTCTGCCAAGGGCCGGCCGATCTGCCGCCTTACACGCCGGCCCAGGAGTTGGCCCTCTATACATTCGTCCTGAGGCATTCCGCCGCTTACTGTCGCTCGGCGCCGGCGATCGAGATTGATTCGATGATCTCAGATGCCGCGTTGAAGAAACT
>DATJYD010000368.1:0-5333 GCA_035499755.1 Fimbriimonadaceae bacterium | reverse complement strand
CGTCCAACTCGACGACTACATTCTCTATGTCGGCCGGCTCGACAGCTATGGAACCGCGTCTTCCCACGCGGCGAACATGGCCGGGGTCGCGGCGGTGCTGTGCTACTACTTCAAGTGGTGGGGGACGCCGTGGGTGTTGGTGGCTATCATCACGGGGCTCGCCCGAGTCTATGTCGGCGTTCACTATCCGTCGCAAGTCCTACTGGGGTATCTGTGCGGGCTTCTTTCTGCGTTAATCGTGATACGGACGTGGGGGGCTTTCGTGAAGACGAGGGAAGTCTCCGGAGCCGAGTGAATTCGGCGGTCCCAGAGGGGCCAGGTGTCGCGGGTGAAGGTGGCAGGAACTAGTTCGGAAAAGCGGCTTCAGGCGCATCAGGCGACCTTGGTCGCGGCGGCCGTCGTATCCCTGGTCTTCTGGGTCATTCCCCAACTCGCGTTCGTTCTCCTTCCTCTTCAATATCTCAACACGCACCTCCATGAGTTCAGCCATGCGATCGTGGGAACGGCGACGGGCGGAGACGTTCTGAACATCCACGTCTTCGCAAGAGGGGGCGGCGTCACCCCGATCGCGGGGGGAAGCATGATCTTGACCAGCTCAGCGGGTTACCCCGGGGCGACCATTATCGGCGGCTTGATGATCCTGCTCGGGCGGGGTGAGAGGTCGGCCAAGCTCGTGCTGTGGTCGATCGGCTGCATCCTCCTCTTCAGCACCATCTTCTGGGTTCGCGGCGACGTCGTCGGATTCACCGCCGGGCTCATCTGGATGGCGGTTCTGTTCGGGTTGCCGTTCCTGGTGAAGGGAAGGAACCTGGTGTTCGCAGCCCAGTTCCTCGGGATGCAGCAATGCCTCGCCTCGGTGCAGTCTCTCTACATCCTCCTTCGGGTCAGCGCCTATCCGGGGATGCAGAGCGATGCCGACAATCTGGCCCAATACACCCACGTTCCAGCGATGTTCTGGGCGTTGCTTTGGGCCTTGATCGGAATCGGCGTGCTCTTCGTCACGCTCCGGTCTGCGTGGCGGAACCGTCCTGCGGATTGACGTCGAGGGGCTGGCTCAAGTCGACGTTTCCAATCGAGTCCATCGGCTTACCGTCGATCTCGAATTGCACCTTCTGAATCTCGGGAAAGGCGGCGAGCGTCTTGCAGATCCCCTGAATGATCGTCGCCTCGTCGCTGGAGCCGTAGGTTCTCTGCCCCATGCCTTCCGTAAAGCTGACATAGGCGACCCCATCCTGAACCGTCACTCCAACGGCTCGCGCATTCGAAGGAACGAACTTCGTGTTCTCCAAGAAGCGGTTGAGCGCGAAGACTTTCGGGTCATTCCCCTCGGGCACGGGCTCGGTGGATGTATCGAAGGTCAAATCGCCGTCTTTGGATTTCGGAGTCAAAACTCTAGCGGAATCGGGTCCCTTGGCGGCAGGCTGGCTGGATGGGCTCCCAGGGCTCTGGGCAGACACGTGGCGTTGGAGGTCGGGCGGCACGTTCTGCGCCTGCGGCGTCCGCGACACATAGAAACCGACGGCGGCAACTCCGACCGCACCGAAAAGGAGCAGCGCGACCAAACCCGCGTGATTACTTCTTTTTGCCTTCATCGCCTAGATAAGCCTTAATCCCCTTAACAATCGCATCGGCCACATCGTTCTGGAATTGGTCCGTCTGCATGGCCGTTCGATCCTTCGCCGTGTTGAGAAACCCACATTCCACAAGCACGGCGGGCATCTTCGCACCTCTTAGGACGGCGAAACCGCTGTGATAGACTTTCTGATCGCTCCAAGTACCCATGCCGCCGATGCCGTTGACTTTGACGATCTCGTGCTCGATGCAGTCGGCGAGAAGCTGACAGATTGGATCGTGGGTATGATAGAACGTGATCGTGCCGCTGGCCGAGTTGTCGAGCTCATTGGAGTTGATATGGACGGAAACGAAGAAATCGGCGCCGTTGCGGTTGGCGAGTCCAGGCCGGTCGCCCAGCGGTATGAAGACGTCGGTCTTGCGCGTCATGATGACGGTCGCGCCTTCCTCACTCAGCTTTTCACTCAGGAGCTTACCGATCGATAAGGTGAAGTTCTTCTCGCTGAGACCCGCATATTGCGTTCCATTGTCATGTCCGCCATGGCCGGGGTCGACAACCACGACCTTGCCGGCGAGGCGACCATTGCCGATGGACGGCTTGAAGAGAACGATCTTAAGATCGGAACCGGCGAGAGAGAGTTCGACTCCCATCGGCCTTGCCAGGACGAGGTCGACGATCAGAGTGTTGCGCTCGCTGTGGACGGTGACGTCGTGGACGGTTTCGCCTTTTACGCCGGCGAAGTCGGCGCCATCGGCCTGACGCGCGCCGGGGAGGGAGATCTCGATGACGTTCGGCTCGGGACGGGCGAAGTTCGGCATCGCCACCTTGCCCCCCACGATCTTGAGGGTCAGCGTCGCGAGCTTCGCGCTCTCGGAATCGAGAGTGAGGGGGCCGACGAGCGGAACGTTCGAGACGAGGGTCATCGGCGCCGGCATGTCGGGATCGGACGCGGGATCGTAGGTTGTCGTTTCGTTCTGGGTGAGGGGGTTGACGTCGCCGGATTGGACGGGTTTGGTCGGGCTGTCCTGACTTCCGGAATCGCTCGACTCGACCTTTTTCGCGACCTTGTTGGAGTCGGGCTCGCTCTTGGCCGTCTTGGTTATGTCTTCGGAGGAGGCGAGCCCGGCTTCGAAGGCGAAGCTCGTGCCGGCGTCGAACTTCTTCTTGCCGATCTTGTCGTTGAAGTCGCTTTCGAGGACGACCCGGACGACATCGGGCTTGAACTGGGAAATGCGCGCCGTGCCGTCGAGGTCCACGTTGGTTCGGCGGCTGAGCTTGGCGCCCTGGATGTCGACGACGATCCGGTTCGGATCGCTCATGGTGGACACCTTGGGAAGGACGCCGAGGCTGCTCTCGATCGTGAACTTGCCCTTGCGGATCTGGACTTCAGTTAGACCTGCGAGGGCGAGAAGGCGATTCCCATCCCAGCTCGTGTCGCCACCCAGCTTGTCCATCGTGAAGCGCAGGGGAATCATGGGCTTGTTCGCGATCTCGCGGACGCCGACCTCCACGCGCTGGTCGTCGGTTCGGATGACGAGATCGTCGCCCTTTTGAACATAGGTCCAGCCGACGTCGTCAAGGAATGCGAAGGGAACGTAGCACTCGTCGTCGACGCGAACGCACGGTTCTTTGATGATTCCGTGGTGGGTGAAAACGACGTCAGCCGGAGCCTGGGCTCGGGCTGCGCTCGTCAACGCCATCCATGGCACGAGAGCGAGCAGCAAGCGCTTCATAAAACTGATTCCGTTGCGGGGATTGTACACCCCATCACCCGACAGGTCAACCCGCCGCCCCATATCCGTAGGAATACGGGCGGGAAGCATACATTCATTCGCGAAAAAAGTGGAAAATGGGTGAATCGGAGAATAGGGTGAACGGGATCCCGTTGGCCAATTCGCCCTCTCTCCATTCCGTCCGCAGGGGCGATTAGCTCAGTTGGTAGAGCGCCTCGTTTACACCGAGGTGGTCGGGGGTTCGAGTCCCTCATCGCCCACCAAGACTCGCAACATCGATTCGATTCGACTCGGCATTCCGGGAGTTCCGTTCCCGCTTTCGAATTCTAAGGGTTGGTTTGGCTTTGGCGCACCTCTGCCTCGAATCCCCCGCCGATTCGCGGCTCAGGTAGCACTTCCAGCAAGGAGGGTTCTGCGAACGCGGAAGATCCGATGTATGATGGTGCGTCCGACGATGACGGTTCTCCTTATCGGCCTTGCGGCGGCGCTGCTGGGATGCGGCGGAAGCGGTGGCGCCGGCGGAGTCGGGTCCGGCGGGAGTGGGGGGACTGGCGGCACGCCGGATCTTGGGATTGGAGCTGACATGCATGGCTACAGGCCGTTTCCCGCGGACAATCCTTGGAACACGCCGATCGACCAAGCCGCCGTCGATCCGAACAGCGATGCGCTCATTGCCTCCATCGGGACGAGCACCGCCTTTCATCCGGACTTCGGGGCGAACTGGAACGGCGGACCGTTCGGAATCCCCTACGTGGTTGTGGGCAATGGGACGCCGCCGGTGGCGATGAGCTTCACTTACGCCGACGAGAGCGATCCTGGCCCCTATCCGTTTCCGGCGAATGCACCGATCGAAGGAGGGTCAAGCTCCTCCGGCGACCGCCATGTGCTCGTCGTCGATCGCGACACCAAGAAGCTCTATGAGACGTGGAGCTCGTATCCTCAGCCCGACGGGAGCTGGCAATGCGGGTCGGGAGCGATCTTCGACATGACGACGGGAGCGCTGCGGCCGATGTATTGGACCTCGGCGGACGCTGCGGGGCTGCCGATCTTTCCTGGGCTCGTGCGCTACGATGAGGTCGCGGCTGGCGCGATCAACCACGCGTTGCGGTTCACCGTCAGCCATACGCGCCACGCCTTCGTAGCTCCCGCGCGGCACTGGGCGAGCTCCGAAACCAATGCGAATCTGCCGCCGATGGGGATGCGAGTGCGGCTCAAAGCCTCGTTCGACATATCGAGCTATCCGCCGGACGATCAAGTGATCCTGACCGCCCTGAAGAAGTACGGGATGTTCGTCGCGGACAACGGCTCGGATTGGTATCTCTCGGGCGCGCCCGACTCACGGTGGAGCGACGACAATCTCAATCTGCTGAAGCAGCTCAAGGGCAGCGATTTCGAGGTCGTGCAGATGGGGCAGGTCGTATCGAATTAGTTGGGAAAACGCATTGGCTTTACCCTTTGGCTGGGTTGGCCCAAGCGTGGGGTCGTGGCGAGGCAGGGGCTCGAGTGCCGAATCAGTGAACGTGGCGGAAGTGGGGCCGCAGAGTCTCGACATGGGAGTGGTCGGTCCAGTCGAGAGAAACGGGGGTGATCGCGACGAAGCCCTGGTTGACCGCATCGACGTCGGTGCCTGGCTGGTCCGAGGGGGTCATTACGGCGACGCCTCCCTGCCAATAGTACGGCCGGCCCCAAGGATCGTCGCGCCGCTCGACGCGGTCGACGTACACGCGCTGGCCCATTCCGACAACCCGGTGGCCACGCAACTCCGCGTAATCGACGGATGGGATATTCACGTTGAGGAAGGTGAGTGGCTTGCGTGGAGCATGGACCAGCATCTCCCAGTTCTCTTCCAGCCATCTCGCCCCGGTGTCGAAGTGGACGGGCGCGCCGGTCACGAAGACGGCCATGCTCAAGGCGATCGAGGGAATCTCGTTGATCGCCCCCTCCATCGCGCCGGCGACGGTGCCGCTGTAGGTGACGTCGAATCCCAGGTTCGGGCCCTGGTTGATGCCGCTGAGAATGAGATCGCA
>DATJYD010000367.1:0-7058 GCA_035499755.1 Fimbriimonadaceae bacterium | reverse complement strand
AGACTCGGACGACGTCTGGTTTCCCGCCGCGCGGTACGAGCCGCGGGACGGCTTCGCCCCCCAGCAGATGTGGATCGGCTACGACAACAACAACTCTCCGCTCGTCCAAGGCTATTTCGGCGTCGACTATTTTCCTGCTGTCAATCCGCCGCGCCCGGGCCTGATCGATGTCTACTTGAAGAGCGATGCGGTGAAACGATGCCCCTCGATGCCGTCCAGCTTCCAGCTTGCCATCGCCTTTAACGGCTTCTACAGCGAATTCCCCTCCGACTACTACACCGTCAATCCCGCCGCCAAGAACCACGAGTTCGGTCCCGCGAGCGAGCATCTCCTGCCGGACGACGGCTCGGGCATCTATACGTTCTCGACCGCCAACGGCTCAGAGATCGAGGAGCCCTCCAGCACCGTCATCATGTGGGAGCACGAGGCCAACGTCCCCCTCTGCAACTATCTCCAGTCACCGAATTGGCTCGACTCTCCCCCGAACGATCCCGACCGGATCAACCACTTCAACCTCCTCCACCATGGAGGCACTAACACCGTCTGGGCTGACGGCCACGCGAGACGGATGACGTACTTCGCCCTGAAGCGGCCCATGTTCTCCTGCCGCAAGGACATCTATCCGGCAGGCAGCTATTGAGAGACGAGAGACGGAGAGACCACAGACCCTGAGGCCGGGCCTATTGTCTTTCGCTCTTTCGTCTTCTCTGAAAGGCTTCCTGCCGCAAGGACATCTATCCGAGCGGCTACTAGGAGGACGAAAGACGGAGAGACCATAGACCCTGAGGCCGGGTCTATTGTCTTTCGCTCTTTCGTCTTCTCTGAAAGACTTCCTGCCGCAAGGACATCTATCCGAGCGGCTACTAGGAGGACGAAAGACGGAGAGACGAGAGACCCTGAGGCCGGGTCTAGGGTCTTTCGCTCTTTCGTCTTTTCTGAAAGGCGGTCTCTCGTCTCTCAACGGGCTTCCGCGAGTTCGTCGAGCCTAACGACCATGACCGTCGTGTTGTCGCTGCCTCCGCCGACCAGGGCCTCGCCGACAAGCTTCCAAGCGATCTCGGAGGGCGCTCCCTCGCTCATGATCTCCCCGATCCGCTCGTCCGTGACATGGTTCATAACTCCGTCCGAGCAGAGAACGAACAGATCGCCGGGCTTCAGATCGTGTAGCTCGACGTCGGGGATGACCTCGCCTTCCGTGCCGACGGCTCGCGTCAGGACATGCTTGTAGGGATGGTTTTCCGCTTCCTCGGGGGTCAGGACGCCCGCGCGGATCTGCTCGTCGATCCAAGTGTGATCGCGGGTCATCAGGAGCAACTCGCCCTGGCGCAGCCGGTAGATCCGTGAATCGCCGACTTGAACCGTGTAGGCGCGGTCTTGCAGCAGGATAAGCCCGCTCAGCGTCGTGCCCATGCCGCGGCGGGCGGGAATCGCTCGCCCCACGTCGCAAACGAAGCGGTTGGCCGCCGCCACTCCCGCCAGCATCGCCACGCTCGGATCGGCGGCGGGGTGGTGCAGGTAAACGTCGATAAACGTCTTGGCCGTCAGTTCGCTTGCGATCTGGCCCGCGGCATGCCCGCCCATCCCGTCGCAGACGAGAAATATCTGCCCTCGCGATGCCAGAGTGGCCGCGTCTTCCGGCATGAAGTACTCGAACTTGTCCTCGTTGTTCTCGCGAACGCGGCCAAGATCCGTCTTGCAAGCGACGGTCACCCGTGGCCAAAAGCGAAGCTCGGCGGGCGGGGCGATCTGATCGGTCGAATATTCGGCGGTGATTTCATCCATGTCGGCTACAGGTGATGGACGTGCTGATCGGATGGGTCTGTTGCCGGCCCGAGACTCCTCCAAACGGAATCCAAAAGGGGCGGCGTAGCGGATGAGGGTCGCGCTGGCTTCATTTTAGCCCGGAACCGATCGGGTTTCGGCCGGCCGGTGGCAGAGTCCTTACCCCACCATCGCGGGATCGACTTCGATCCGGAATTCCATGCTTCCCAGCCGGATGACGTCTTCCGTCGTGATCGCGGTCCGCATATTCGGCGAGAGCTTGGCGTCGTTGAGCATCGTGCCGTTCGTGCTGCCGATATCCGTGATGAACAGGCCATCCGCCGCGATCTCGATGATGCCGTGCTTGCCGCTGACATAGGGATCGGCGATTTGCACGTCGTTGTCCGCCTTCCGGCCAAACGTGTTCGCGCCCTTCTTCAGGGGAATCGCTCTGCCCTCGCCGATCAGCTTGGCGGGTGGAACCTCGACCTTGGGTGGCGTGGAGATCGCGGCCGTCTTGTTCGAGCTGATGATCTGGGTCGTGTTGCCGCCCTTCGCGCCCGGCATCGCGAGCTTGACTTCCAGACCGCCGAAGGAGATCGTTTCCCCGCCCTGCAGCGTCACCTTCTCGCCTTGGGCGAGGGCAGAACCGTTCACCTTCGTGCCGTTCGTCGAGCCGAGATCCTCGATCGTCAAGGCGCCCTGATCGCTCGTGATCTGCGCGTGGCGTCGGCTGACCCGGCCGTCGACGAGCATGATATCGCCTTCGCGGCCGATGGAGTTCGTCCCCGGCCGGATCGGATGTTCCCGGCCGCTTTGCTCGACGAACTGGGGAAGCTGCACGGCCGGCGCGCCGAACGCGTCGTCCGGCAGAGCCCGGTCGAAGATCAGGCCGCAGTCCACGCAGAACATCATCCCCGCCGGGTTGAAGGTCTTGCAGACGGGGCACTGCACCGGCTTGATCGTCACCGTCGCGTTGAGCGTCGGCGCCGTTCCAAGCATCGTCTTGTTGGGATCGAGGGTCGGCGGCGCGCCCAACTGCGTCCGGTTCGGGTCGGCGGTCAAGATGTTCGTTTTGTTCGGGTCCATGCGCTTCTCTTATTGACGTTACTCGATGGGCCTCCGGTTTGCCCGGCGACCCATTCATCCGTTGGCGGCTTCCAATCGCGCCATCGCCTCGGCCAGATCCAGGCCCTCTACCGCGATGACTTTCTCACGGGAGCCGTCGCCGCGCACAATCGACACCCTCGACTTGGGAACGTCGAGCGCCTCCGCAAGCAGTTCGCAGACCGCCTTATTGGCCTGATGGTCGGTCGGCGCCGCCGTTACCCACACCCGAACGGCTTTCTCGGAAACCTCGATCCGGTTCCGGCTGCTCCTCGGCGTGACTCGAACAGCCAGCCGCGCACCATCCCTCAACGCCTCAACGCCGAATACCTCAACACCTCAACACCTCAATACCCAAATACCCCAATACCCCAATACCTCAACACCCCAATACCCTACCCGCCCTTCGCCCCGTTCAGCTTGTCGATGATCCGCTTGCGATGGGCGACGCCGGCAAGGTCGTCGGGATGGCGCGTCAGGTAGATGTCCCAAACTCGCTTGGCATCCGCGAACATGTTCATCTTCTCGTAGGCTTCGGCCAAGGTCCGGTAGTTGTTGGCGTGAGGATCGTGCCCCTTGATCGTCGGCTCCAAGATCGGCGGGACCTTCGCGTAGGCTTTCTTCTTGTAGTAGAAAAACGCCTCCGGCCACCAGTTGTCGGGCTCGTCCGGGCTGGCGTCACGAAGCTCGATATAGACTTCGAGCGCCAGCGAATCCTCGCCGACGTTCTCCAGCATGAACCCTAGGTTCGTGCCGATGTCGTAGTTGCTCGGGACCAGCGCATACTGGAATCTCAGAAGCTGGATCGTCCGCGGATAATCGCCGTCCTTGAACCACATGTCGGATTGCCGCGTGAGCCGCTCCTGAAGGGCGCTCCAGATTTGCCCGACCCGCGACGTCCCCGGAAGCTGGCCGAATGCGCTGGCCGTGACGGCCAGCAGAACCGCGATGAGTCCTTTCTTCATTGCTCCAATTCCTCTTGCACCAGTTCCTGAACAAGCTCCGGATTCGCTCGCCCGCCCGTCGCCCGCATCACCTGTCCGACGAGAAAGCCCTTGACCGACGTTCGGCCCGAACGGTATTTCTCGACGACGTCCGGATTCGCCGCGAATACCTCTCTCACGAATGATACGACGGACTCGCGATCGGATATCTGAGTCGCCCCCTTTTCCTTGACGAGATCGCCCGGCGATTGGCCCGTCGCGAACATGTCTTCGAGCAGCCCCTTCGCGATCTTGCCGGAAATCGTGCCCTCTTTGATCAGATCGGCAAGTTCGACGAGATGCTTCGGCTCGATCCGCGTCTCGCGCGGGCTTTGGCCCGCTTCGTTCAGCAGCTTCGCGAAGTCGCTCATCATCAGATTGCAAAGGGCCTTCGGCTCGCCGCCCGCCGCCACGGCCTCGTCGAAATAGCCCGCCCAGACCGGATCGGCGATGAGAACGCCCGCGTCGTAGGCGCTCAAACCCAGCTCTTCCCGGTACCGCCGCTCCTTGGCGAGAGGAAGCTCGGGAAGCGACGCGCGCAGTTCCTCGATCCAGGCGTCTTCGAAGAACAGAGGCGCGAGATCGGGATCGGGAAAGTAGCGGTAATCGTTCTCCTCCTCCTTTCTGCGCATGAGATAGCTTGCCTGCTTCTCTTCGTTCCAGCCCCTCGTTTCTTGGGCGATCGCCTCGCCCGCTTCGAGGAGCGCGGTTTGGCGGGCGACCTCGTAATTCACGCCCTGCTGGACGCTGCGAAACGAGGCCAGATTCTTCAGCTCCGTCTTGGTCCCGTAAGTTGCGCTTCCCTCCGCGCGGATCGAAATGTTCGGCTCGCATCGAAGCGAGCCTTCCTCCATCTTCCCGTCGCAGACGCCGAGATAGATGAGGATCTGGCGCAACTGGGCGATATAATCGCGGGCCTCTTCCGCATTCTCGATGTCGGGCGGAAACTCGGTGACGATCTCCATCAGCGGCACGCCCGCCCGGTTGTAGTCGATGCCCGACTCGCCGGTCGGCAGGTGCATCAGCTTCCCGGTGTCCTCCTCCAGGTGGACGCGCCGAATCTTCACCCGCTTGGCCCGGCCCTGCGCGTCTCGAATGTCGAGAAAGCCGTCATGGCCGATCGGGCGCGTGTACTGGCTGATCTGATATCCCTTCGGGAGATCCGGATAGAAGTAGTTTTTGCGCTGAAAGTTGGACTCGGTGGAGATGTCGCAGTGCAAGGCGAGAGCCGTGCGGATCACCATCTCGATGGCCGCCCTGTTTGGTACCGGCAGCGCCCCCGGCAAGCCCAGGCAGGTTGGGCACACGCGCGTATTCGGCTCCCCGCCAAACCCGACCGGGCACCGGCAGAACATCTTGGAGCGAGTGCTCAGCTCCGCATGCACCTCCATCCCGATGCTCGCGACGAACCTGGGCATTGGCTGGTGAGTTTACCGGTCAGGGCGTTAGAGCATCGCGAGCATCGAGGGTCAGGGCTCCAGATGAGCCGTCGTCCAGACGATGAGATCGACGTGCACAACGTGGATTCGGTCATCGCCGCCCCGAGTTTGACCGACTCTATGGGTTCGAGTCTGGAGCGCCATCCCGTAGCGGCAGGGCTTGCTCTGCGAACCTGCCATGCATAGATCGGGCTAGATTCAGTACGGTTTAGTTCGGGCCGCCGGCCGTCGAATCGGCTCCGCCTCCGAGGCGGTGGATCTCGGTGGATTCGGTGGTTCGGTCTCCTTAAGCAAACAGCATCGGGGCTAGATTCAGGGACACCCCCCGCGGGGCCGCCATGGAACGACGGTGGCTCGGTTTGGAATCGTTCCACATTTGCTCACGGGTTCCTCCTCGTTTCCCAACGGGGACCTAATCTAAACGCCGGTCCACTTGTCCCGGAGCACTCCAGTTCCTTGTGCACGCCTTTGCCTGCACCCCGAAGCGCGGCAAGGTAGGTGTTTTGAGTAGGGAAGCTGATGAAGAGTCTGGATCAGATTTCAGCCGTACAATGCGTCCGTGGCTCGGAGAAAGTGGCTGTGGGCGGCCTTTGGTGGACTCTGCCTCCTTTCAGTAGGAATCGGATGGTTAGCTCGACCTGAGGACCCCTATGCGGCCCTGAGGCCATTTCATCCAATGCAGGAGTTCGCCAGGGATGATCAGATGGCCTCGAATATCGGAACGAAGGGTCTTGGTGACTCTGGCGTCCGGATCTTTTACTTTCAAACCGATCCAGCCTTAGTGAGGAGGGTTCTAACGCCAGAATCGACGGCGGGTCATTTCAAGCTGCCTTCCGGAAAGGAGGTCGAATTTATGCTGGGTCCCTTCGATATCGACCATACCACCTGTGTAGTGTTCGCAGATGAGTCCGGTGAGCACCCTTGGCCCGAAAGAGTCTGGGCAGCCGTCAAGCACCGTCTAGGGCTCAACTGACTTGCTAGACCTGGAAGACCAGAATTCCTTGATCGCCTTGGGGGCATCGCGTCCAAAGGCCGCGAGGTAGTCGAAAAGTTCGATGGCATCGATCTTCTGGCTTCCTCTCGACCTTGGAGACGTGGGTGATCTCCTGATCCAGCTTCTCGCAGACTTGCTTCTGGGTCAAACGGGATCGCTGCCGCAGGTCCTTGATCAAGGTGAGGAGCCTGTCGTACTCAGAGGATCTCAGCGACCTGACCGGCCTGCCGTCTGAGCCTGGTCCTGCCTACGATGCCGTTGGCCCCTGGGCACTCGTTTCGCCGAGGCGTCCCCGCCTCACCTGGACGGACCCTGTGCTGAAGTCTTGGGTCTCGACTGAACCCACAACATGAAGCCGCATTCGCCCTTTAGCGGCACCGTAAGCTTCCCGTCGCCGAGCAGACCGCTCGGGGCGAACGTAAAGTGTTCTTGGCCGCTCGGACTCGACGCGAACCAAGCGTAGCGGTCCATATGCTCTGAGGATTCGGCAATCACCTTCCCGCCGTTAGCACCGAAAACTACGAGATTGATAGGACCACTGACGACCCAGCGTCGCGTCCTGAACCACGTTAGAGCAGCATCTGCCACTTCCTTCCTCCTGCCGAGAGGGAAGATGAAGAACATGCTGCGATGCGCTCCAGCAAGAACTCTGGCAGGGCGCAGCTTACGGAGAAATCCCTCAGACCCAGTATGTGCCCGCGGCAGCCCAGCATCCGCACGGACACCAGTCAAAACGTATGCACACGACAGAGCTAAAAGAATGCCCATCTTTGT
>DATJYD010000366.1:0-5446 GCA_035499755.1 Fimbriimonadaceae bacterium | reverse complement strand
ACTTCAGCCGAGGGCCGGGTCATCAAGATCAACAAAGCCGTCGATCCCCCCGGCGATGCCCGCGAGGATACGGCGATCCTGCTGGAACTCGCCCGGCGCCTCGGACGCGGGCAGTATTTCGACCACTTCAAGTCCAGCGAGGACATCTTCAACGAGCTACGCGTGGCCTCGAAGGGCGGGACCGCCGACTACTACGGCATCACCTATCAGCGGATCGAGGACGAGATGGGCGTCTTCTGGCCCTGCCCGGAGATCGGCCACCCCGGCACGCCGCGCCTGTTTGAGGACATGAGGTTTTCGACTCCGGATGGCAAGGCTCACTTTAACCCGATCACGTATCGGCCGAGCGCGGAGGAGCCGGACGACGAGTATCCGGTTATCCTGACGACCGGGCGCGTCGTGACCCAATACCTGAGCGGGACCCAGACTCGCCGCATCGGCGGGCTCGTCGACCTCTGCCCCGAGCCGTACGTGGAGATCCATCCCACTCTGGCCGCTAAGCATGGGATCGAGGACGGGAAGCCGATGAAGGTGCAAAGCCGGCGCGGCGAGGTCGTACTGAAGGCGAAGGTCGTCACCACGATCCGGCCCGACACCGTTTTCATTCCCTACCACTGGGCAGGCAAGCAGAGCGCGAACCTACTCACGAACCGAGCGCTCGACCCGGTCAGCAAGATCCCGGAGTTCAAGAAGTCGGTGGTCAGAGTTTCGCGTACGGAGTGAGGGCCTACCGTGCCTGCGAAACCCGCCGTCGAGATATTGGGCACGCGCGGAGGGCGTGACCGAAGGCCCGAGCGATCGCCAGGGCGATTCTGTTGGGTGGCATCTGTTCCTTTCCATCATCGGATATGGAGTCCTTGTCTTCGTTTTGGAACCCGACCCGGTGGGTCGCAGGTCCAACGACTCGGAAACCAGTAGCAGACGGAGGCCACGGATGATCGACTCGATTCAAGCACTATTCGACGACACGCTCAAAGACACCTACAACGCCGAAAAACAATTCTTGAAGGGAATGCAGAAGCTCATGAAGGCGTCCCAAACGCCCGAGCTCAAGCAGGCTTTTGAAAAGCACATCAAGGAAACGGAAGGGCACATCGAGAGGCTGGAAAAGGTGGCGGAAATGCTGGAGATCAAGCCCTCCGGCAAGGTCTGCAAGGCGGCTCAGGGGCTCGTCGAAGAGGCGGAAGAGGACCTCGGCGAAGTCCAAAAGGGCCCCCTTCTCGACGCCATTATCATCGCGTGCGCCCAGAAGAACGAGCACTACGAGATCTGCGCCTATGGCACGCTCATCGCCTGGGCTGAGCAGATGGAGATGAAGGAGGTCCTGCCACTCCTTCAGGAGACGCTCGAAGAGGAGAAAGCCGCCGACCGAAGCCTGACCGAAGCTTCGACATCGGTCAATGCCCAGGCGAACCAAGAAGGGCGGGCAACGCTTCGCTGACCCAGAACTCCGGGATCAGTGCCGAACGCGCCAGGGGAACTGGTTCGCGCCGCCGCCGCTCAAGCCCGGCGGCGCTTGTTCGCAGGGAGCTTCCGATACTCGATCAGCACCGAGCCGGGGCATTCCTTGATTCCCAGAATGAGCGTCTGTAGGGCCGATCCGGCAAGCCGGGCCGGCTTCGACGGCTCGTAACCGAAGGAGAACGAGACCGAGTAGGCCGCCGCCGTATCGATCCCGCGCAGGACGACTTTGAACGCCGGGGGCGCTTTCGGGCGACGAAAAGCCATCACGATCCCGTCGCCGTTCGAGGGACGGTTGTATTGCCACACGCACCAGTCGGCGGGATCGAGAGTCACCGGGGTCAACGGGTAGAAGTCCCCCGTCCAGTACTTGCGGATGCGCTTGCCCTCGGCGATGGCTGCTCTTAGCAGCTCGTGCTGCGACGGGATTGGCTCCTCGTCGAGCGACATCCCGCAGTTGAACCCACTGCGGAAATGGTAAGGCTCGGCGCCGATGTTCCCGGTCGTGCTCCATGGGATGTACCGGTTCAGTCCGGCGCTCATCACCTGGTTCTGCAGCGCCACTTGGTCGTAATCCAGCTTGATGAAGGGATCGATGGTCGCGTCGGAGCGCCACAAAGCGATCGACCTCGACGAGGTTTCAAGATCGATGCGCCGCCCGCCGCTCGCGCAGTTGTCGATGAAGAGCTTCGGGTGGGCTTTGCGGAGATCGTCCCACATCGTGTAGAGCCCTTCCACGTATCGAATTTCGGAGATGCCCGCGCGGTTCGGGTCTTTTGCGTCCATGAACTGCCAGAACGGAAGGGGATCGATGTTGTAGTCGATGCGCAGGCAGTCCATGCCCCATTCGGCGATCGCGGTGTCGAGAAAGTGGGTCATGTAGGCGCGAGCTTGGGGATCGCCGAGATCGAACAGGCCGGAACCGTTGCCTGAAGGCGAGATGACGAACTGCGGGTAGTTCGCGGCGATGTAGGTGCCGGGCGCGACGCGTTCCGGTTCGAACCAAACCACGTAGCCCAAACCCATCTTGTGAGCGGCGTCGGAGATAGGCCGCAGCCCTTCCGGGAACCGCGCGCGGTCGGGCACGATATCGAGCAGGGGCAGCCCGTAGTTGCCCATGCCGTTCGGGAAGTTGCCCTTCGTGTAGTAGGCGTCGGTCCAATAGAACTCATACCCCAGGCCCTTCAGTTCTTCGATCTCCTTGAGGGCTTGCGCGGCGGTGAATCCGTACATATAGGCCATGGGGTCGCCACCGTTGTGAGGCACCCAGGGCGAGTTCGTGGTGATCGGAGGCGTCACGAACCTGCCGGCGATCTTGGGCATGACGTAGGCGAGCATGGTTCGCCGGAAGTCGTTGTAGGCGTCGAACTGGTCGCCGCCGTTCCATCTCATCTGAAGGATTCTCGGGCTACGGATCGATTCGCCCGGATGCAGGATCGTGTGGAGGAACTCCATCCCGGCCCGGACGCGGAATGCGTCCTCCGGACCGCGGCCGACCGAGGCGGACCATTGGCCCGACCAGCCGATCGCGGTAATGACTCCGCCGGATTTCCAGTCGAGGTTAAAGAAGGGGCAGACATTCGAGGAACGTCCGGCTTCGGCTGCGAAATCGAGGGTCTGTCCGGCTGCGAGTGGCTGGTCGAAGGGCATCCAGTCGTCGGTCCGGCAACATCCGCCGTTCAGGCGGTGGAGGACGGCTTCTCCGGCCTGTGCGGGGTGGTCGGCGACATCGACGGCTCTAACATGTTCGAGGATCGGCGTGTCCTTCGTGGCCTTGTTCGTGAAGGTGAGCGTCCAATCCACGCCGGGCGTATCCTCGTAGACGAGGACCACGGCCTTGACCTCGAGGCCGGTTGCGGGGTCGGTCCAGGTGAGGATGCGACTCTTGCCTTTCTGCTCCTTGAAGCGCCAGAGCGGGAGCAGTTCGGCGGAGGGCTTGCCGCCGTAGACGAACGAGAACGGCCCTCCCTTGCTCGTGAAGGACTTCGTTGCCCAGGTTGCGTTGGGGGCGATTTGCGAATTCGACGCGTGGGCCGATGCCATGACAACTCCTCCGAGCAGCGCAAGGGCCGCGTTCCGGAGCGGATTCAGTGATCGGTGCTCCGACGACCGGGCGACTTTCCGTGATCGCATGCTTTCTTTCTCCCGCCGCTCTTCGGATTCTATTCGGGCGGCACTATCCCCATGCGATTATGGGTCGGCTTCGAGCGCCAGGGCTCCTGGTAAGGGCCTAGGGGCGGGTGGAACGGCGTTCGGCGTTCGAGCGTTCGCTCCCGGTCGGGCGGGGGCGACAGCATATTGGAGTCCCCAAGATGAGGATACAGGTCGCAACTGGAGCCGCCTAAACCTGCATTAGTGGCGGAAGCTTCGCAGGGCAAGCCCTGCCGCTACGGGATGTCGGCATGTAGACTGACGCCGTGAGGATCAGGGCTGTGCTTCAGGAGCGCTTTGCAGATTTGCGTGCGGCGATCCTCACCTTCCCTCCCGCTCGGACTTGGCTGCATTGCCTGCTCGTTTACGCCGTATTCTCGGCTTTCGCCCTCTCGGTAGGGCTCGGCACTGGCTTCCTGCGGGCGAGCCTTGCGGAGTTATCGCCGAAGACGTTCGCCCTCTTGGCGATTACCACTCTGCTCAGTCCAGCGCTAATGGAAGAGCTCATTTTCCGTGTTCTTCCTCTGCCGAGGGACGCAACCCGAGTCACCAAACCGCGTCTCGCCCTCATCTCGATCGTGGCCCTCGCTGCCTTCGTCGCCGCCCATCCACTCAGCGCCTGGCTCTTCCGCCCCGCGGCCTGGCCGCTGTTCACGTCACCGGAGTTCTTGGCGATCGCAGCCTTCCTGGGCGCCGCTTCCACGGCCGTGTATCTGATCTCCAAATCCCTCTGGCCACCGGTCCTCTTGCACTGGAGTGCAGTCCTCACCTGGATCGCCCTGCTCGGCGGACAAGCCCTACTCGAGAAGCGAGTCACTTTCAAGCCATGAGATGTCGGGGCAGACCGCAAGGCTGTTGGTGGGCGGTACTGGATTTGAACCAGTGACCCCTTCGGTGCGAACGAAGATTGTGCAAGATGAACCGCAGAGTTTCAAGTCTCTGGCCGTCTCAGACCGTCCCCGTCTGTCTCTCGAACTGATTGCCAGCCTCAGAGTGAGGCCGGGAGAACGGAATGTATACTCGAAGGGTTGCTCCGCCTTTGCGCTCGATGGACCGGCTCCTCGCTACGGGTCTTCATGATCTGCCTGGCCGGTTGCGTCGCGCTGATCTCGGTTTCATCACCGGTTACGCCGGCTGGCGAGCAATGTCCGACCGCTCCTGTTCAGCGCGTCCTGGAGCCGGTTCGCTCGTGCTGCGGCAAGATCGTCTCCTATAAGGAGCGAGCTCCGCGACCTGGCGACGCGTCTTTCGTCCAGTGCCGCTGCCAAGAGAAGCGCGCTTCTCAGCAGAAGGCTGTCACGCAGACACGCTTGCAGCTCTACTTTCCGCCAGAGACCGCAGACTTACCCTCGATGTCTCGCTTGATCGCGACAAATAGGCCGTCTCCTGCAGATCGAGACGCTCCTCGCGAGTTCATCCGGTCTATCTTTCATCCCCCCGACCTAGCGTAGAAACCCGATCGGTCGCCTTACGGGCGACCGGCTTGTCCCCTTCTTTCACGCCAGGGTCCCACCTTGGTCAGGAGGTTTCGTGTTACGCAGAGGATTTACGCTCATAGAATTGCTCGTCGTCATCGCGATCATCGCGATTCTCGCCGCCATCTTGTTCCCGGTCTTTGCTCAGGCGAAAGCCGCCGCCAAGAGGATCACCTGTCTCAGCAACGGTCGTCAGATCGGCCCCGCCGGGCCAACCCTATCGGTGAACTCGCGGCTTCGCCGTCGTCGGGTGTCGAACCGTAGCGTTTCATCGAGAGCGGTCTTAGGCCCACGAGTCCCAGGTTAATAAGGTGACAAACATGATGCCAGTGTCAATCCGTTGGGAAGGCAGCCGGTGG
>DATJYD010000365.1:0-3993 GCA_035499755.1 Fimbriimonadaceae bacterium | reverse complement strand
CTGGAGATGCGATCTGTCACTCGTTCTTGGGTTTGGGGAAAGACGGCTCACCACCCCCTGTTCGAGACTGCGAGATGTGGGCGACGCCCGTTGAGGTTGACACAGCCATCCGCGCCTTGGGACCCCTCGGCGGCACGTGCTCTGGACACCGGAGACTCTGGGAGTGTCGCGGTGCATCGGGTCGCCGCGGGTTAAAGGCCGCGCACCCGGGCACGCTAATCTCATTTTCATTTCCCGTCGTACAATGAAGTTGAATCTTCTGCCCTCTGGTGTGCTCACATGTTCAGGCGCTGCTCTTCTACCCGCTTTTTCGCCATTCTCTCGGTTCTCGCCTTCGGGGCGGTGGCCGTCCAAGCCCAGACCGTCGATCCCGAGCTGTATTCCGGTCTCGTCTGGCGCAACATCGGCCCGTTCCGGGGCGGGCGGGTCGCCGCGGTGAGCGGGGCGATCGGGGAGCCAGGCGTCTTCTATATGGGCATGCCCCTCGGCGGCGTCTGGAAGACGATCGACGCCGGCATCACCTGGAGTCCGATCATGGATTCGGTAAGATCGGCATCCTCGGTGGGCGCGGTCGAAGTCGCGCCGTCCGATCCAAATGTGATCTATGTCGGCATGGGCGACATGATCACCGGCGGCGGGATCAACGAAGGCGACGGGGTCTACAAGTCGATAGACGCAGGCAAGACCTGGGTCCACCTCGGGCTCGACGAGACCAAGCAGATCCCCTCGATTCTCGTCGATCCCCGCGATCCGAACCTCGTCATGGTCGCCGCCCAGGGCAACGTCCATAAGAAGTCCGACGCTCGCGGCCTCTACCGCAGCACGGACGGAGGCAAGACCTGGACGAAGACGCTCTATGTCGATGACGAGACTGGCATCCAGAAGATCGCCTGGGCTTACGATAACCCGAAAGTGATGCTCGCGACCACCGTCCACCACTTCTTCGATCCCACCGGTGGCGGCCGCGGCGGCTTCCGGGGCGGTGCGGAAGGCACCAAGCTCTTCAAGTCGACCGACGAGGGTCTGACCTGGAAAGAAGTCAAAGGCGGCGGATTGCCCGATCTCGCCGGCCGAACTTGCGTCGCGATCGCCTGCAACACGAATTCGGAGCGGATGTTCATCGTCCAGAACTCCGGGCTTTGGCGCTCCGACGACGGCGGCGCGACCTGGAAGCAGATGGACAAGGAAGACCATCGCGTCGCCAACGGCCAGGGCGGCTATAACTGCGGCGTCTACGTTAACCCGAGGGACGCGAATACCGTCTACGTCGTCAACACCTGCAGCTACATCTCGCGCGACGGCGGCGAGACCTTCACCGGCTTCAAGGGCGCACCCGGCGGAGACGATCCCCAGCAGTTTTGGTTCGATCCTTCCGACGGCAACCGCATCTTCCTCGGTTCCGACCAAGGCGCGACGATCTCGCTCGACGGCGGCAAGACCTGGAGCCCCTGGTACAACCAGCCGACCGCCCAGGTCTATCACATCTCCGTCGATAACCGATTCCCCTATTGGGTCTATGCGACCCAGCAGGACAGCGGCAGCATCGCCACCAGCAGCCGCGGCAACTTCGGCGAGATCACGCCGCTCGACTGGCTGCCTCATCCCGGGTATGAGTTCGGTTCGATCGTCGCCGACCCGTTGAATCCGCTGATCAGCTATGCGGGTGGCCCGGCCGGCGGGATCATCAAAGTGACCTATCCGAGCGGCCAGTGGGTCAACGTCAGCCCGAACGTCGACCAAGGCGCCGGTCTGAGAAAGGTCGGCAACCAGCCTCTCGGTTTCTCGCCCACCAACCCGCACGAACTGCTCGCCGGCTTCCAGTACCTGATGGCCTCCACCGACGGCGGTATGCACTGGAAGAAGCTGAGTCCGGATCTTGGCCTTGCCAAAGGTGCCAAGGAGCCGGTGCCGGGAACACAAACGGCTCGCCCTCGAGGCGGCGGAAACGTGGACATGGACGGCGATGACGACGCCGGTGTCCTCAACGACGGCTCGCATGAATGGCAGGACGAGGACGATCTCGAGAACGAGCAGTTCGGTGGCCCCGGCGGCGGCTCGATCGAATCGTTCTCCTGCTCGAGCGTCGACGGCAACGTCATCTGGGCGGGCACAAGCAACGGCCTCATCAAGATGACCAAGGACGGCGGCAAGACGTGGGACGACGTGACGATTCCTGGTCTTGCGAACCCAACCCGCGCCGACGTCACCGCCATCGACGCCTCCCACCAGGACCCCGCGACCGCCTATGTCGCGATCGACTATCACAACACCGGCGACTACAAGCCCTACTTCTATCGCACCCACGACTACGGCAAGACTTGGACGGAGATCGTCAAGGGCCTTCCCACCGATCTCCCGAGCGGCAGCTTCGCCCGCGTCATTCGCGCGGATACCGAGCGGAAGGGACTGATCTTCGCGGGCACCGAAAGCTTCGTCTACGTGTCCTTCGACGACGGCGACAACTGGCAGTCGCTTGCCCTCAATCAGCCGAACACGTCCTATCGCGACATGGTCGTGAAAGGCAACGATCTCGTCGTCGGCACCTACGGTCGCGGGTTCTGGATCCTCGACGACATTTCGCCTCTACGCCAGATCACGGAGTCGATGGCGAGCGAGCCGGCCCATCTCTTCAAGCCTGGGGAGGCGATTCGGCTGCGCCGCAACGTGAACGGCGACACCCCGTTTCCGCCGGAAGTCCCCCATGCGGCCAATCCCCCTCAGGGCGCGATCATCTACTACAACCTGGCCTCCAAGGCCGGCAAGGTGACGATCGACGTCAGCGACTCCTCGGGCCGGATCGTCCGCCACATGTCGAGCGATCCGATTCAGCCTCTGAACGAGCCGGCTCCTCCCATCCCGGATTTCTGGGTCCGCAAACTGGAGCCGCTGCCGAGCGACGCCGGCATGCACCGGATCAATTGGAACCTTCGCTACGACGATCCTCCCGCGTTCAATCACACTTTCGAGATCAACGCCAATCCCGGCGATACCCCGGCCTCGCCCCAAGGGCCTCTGGTCCTTCCCGGCGACTACACCGTGACCTTGACCGTCGACGGAAAGTCGTACAAGCAGACGCTGATTGTCAAGAACGATCCGCGCTCGCCGGCGACCATGGCCGACCTACGGGCTCAGCACGACCTCCAAATGAAGCTCTACGACGGCGCCCTGGAGGCCTGGAGCGGCTACCATCAGGTCGAGGCACTGAAGGACGACGTCGCGGCGATCCTCAAGAACAAGCCGGCGAAGGACGTCGAAGACGCCTGCACCGCCTTCAATGAGAAGCTCACCGCGGTCGGCGGCGCGACCGGAGGCTTCGGCCGGTTCGGCGGCGGCTTCGGCGGCCGGCGCGGCGCAGGGCCCCGCACTTCGAACTTCTCCATGCTGGCCGGATCGCTTGTCCGCGAGTTGGAAGGGCTCGATTCCGGCGACATGGCCCCCAATCAGCCGATCCGGGACGCTTGCGACCGGGAGGAGAAGGAGTTGAAGACCGTTTCCGATCAATGGACCGCCCTCACCGCAAAGGACTTGGTCGCGTTCAATGCCGTCTTGGCCAAGTACAACCTCAAGCCGGTCGTCGCCGCCGCGACGCCGAGCTCGATCACGTCGCTAGCGGTGGGGCACAAGTAGCCTTCAACCCCCCTTCCTCTTGCCGCGATGATTGTGCGCCGGAGGAGCAAGGGGTAGGGGATGGAGGTTCCGGGACAGCCGCAATAGCATCGATATTAGCTAGGAGGCCGTTGCTTTGCATCGAGTTGCCTTCGATCATCAGGAAAGGCGTCGGATCGAACCCGCGCAAGCACCTCTCGGTCGCCGATCGCGATCTAGAAACAGGGGGTGGTGAGCCGTCTTTCCCCAAATCCAAGAACGATTGACCGATCGCATCTCCAGCGTCTGCACGCAAGGCTGCAGAACACTTTTTCCACTTTCTTGCCATTGGAACTTCAATGCCCGGCTGCACTGTGAGCGGCAAGAAAGTCGAAAAGCGTAGGCCTT
>DATJYD010000364.1:0-3156 GCA_035499755.1 Fimbriimonadaceae bacterium | reverse complement strand
CAGACGGTGAAGCGAAGGGTGATCGGCGCGGCGCGTCCTAGCGAAGCCGAGCCGAGGCACAGCAGGGCGGCGCCCGCTTTCAAGAGCGATCTTGTGAAGAGAAACTGGAACCGGAGCGCAACCTGCGTCATTGCGGATTGATATATCGTTAAACCAAGGTCTCAGATAGGATATCACGGCGTAGCGCGTAAACCAAGGGCGGTCTTGTCGAAACGGGCGATTCGATGGTCTGGAGGCAGTCGCCCCTTGAAAACGAAACCGGGGAAGATCACGCGCACTCCGGACCGCCGAGAAGGGACGGGGCCCCGGCGTGACGCCGATCCTGGTAAGTTTCACGGCGCATTCCGCCAACAATCAAGGTATCACAACGTCGGTTGTATATCGTGAACAGATCTATTCTATTTGGCATCGTCGTGTGCGCGGGCCCGGTGGGTCAGGCTTACGGACAGGGGCTGGGATGGACGATCCGGGCAGGCGGAGCATTTCCGGGAGGCACGGATGTCCGCAACACGTTCCAAAACACGGGGCTCCTCGTCGGGGTGGGCGTCGATTTTCCGATCGACACCGCGCCGTTCCAACTGCACCCTTCGGTCGACATCGATTTCTATCGTCTGGAAGGCAATGGCAATCACGTCGACTCCTATAGCGCGTGCTTCGACGTTCGGATGCGCCTGACTTCGGGCGGATCGTTCCAGCCGTACATCGGCGCCGGCGCGGGCGTCTTCCACCGGATGCTGACGACCGGCGACAACACGGCCGGCGGCATCGAGCCGAACGCTCGCATCAACGAGACCAGCCCCGGCGGCAAGCTCATCGCGGGAATCATGTTCGACTCGCGGTTCTCGATCGAGGCGGATTACCGGATGATGACCGAGGGCATCGGCGGAGCGAACACGAACTCGCTCACGGTTAGCCTCGGCTATCGGTTCTGATCGGCCCCGCCGGCAAACCTCGCCAGCTTGGCGCGCATCTCCGAGACAAGTTCCGCCTCGAGGTGGATCCCGTCCTCGAGGTAGTCGACCTTTAGGACGCGCCCGTAGTCGTAGCAATCCTGCACGAGCGCGGAATCCGAATAGGGGATGACGGCGCGCACAAGCCCGAGGAGGCTCTGCACCATCTTGCGCAGAGCCGCCATCAGGTCGTCGATGCCGGTTCCTTTCGTCGCCGAGATCGCCACCGAATTCGGCCACTCCGCCACGAGCCGGATGGCCGCATCGTGATCCTCGACCGCGTCGATCTTGTTGAACACGGTCAGGATCGGTTTGCCCCCAGCCTCCAGTTCTTGGAGGGTCTCGATCACGGCGTCTCGCTGGATCTCCCAGGCGGGATTCGAGACGTCGACGACGTGGATGAGGATGTCGGAGAACGTTACTTCTTCGAGCGTCGAATGAAAGGCCGCGACGAGCTGGTGCGGCAGGTTCCGGATGAAACCGACGGTGTCGGTGAGGAACACGGAGTAGCCGTCGGGCAGATCGATCTTACGGGTGGTGGGATCGAGAGTCGCGAAGGGCATGGCGTCGGCGAGCAACTCGGTTCCGCTCAGCCGGTTCATGAGGGTCGATTTGCCGGCGCTTGTGTAGCCGACGATCGAGGCGAACGGGAAAGGATGCTTGCGGCGGCCCGCCCGCTGCTGATCCCGCACGCGTTTCACATCCTCGATCTCTTCGCTCAGCTTGGCGATCCGGTCCCTCACCATCCGGCGGTCCGATTCGAGCTTGGTCTCGCCCGGGCCTCGCATGCCGATGCCGCCCCGCTGCCGCTCGAACTGGGTGTAGACGCTCATCAGCTTCGGCAGCATGTAGGAAAGCTGCGCCAGTTCGACCTGGAGCATTCCTTCGCGGGTCCTGGCCCGGCGGGCGAAGATGTCGAGAATGAGCTGGGTGCGGTCGATCACCTTGACCTTGCAGGCGTCGGTGAGATTTCGGCTCTGGATGCCCGAGAGTTCGGCGTCGACGATGAGCACGTTCGCGCCCGTATCGGCGATGAGCGCCGCGATCTCTTCTACTTTCCCGGAACCTACATAGGCTGCCTTGAACGGGCGGTCGAGCCGCTGGCGGATCGTCGCGAGAGGCTCCACGTGAGCCGCTTCGCAGAGTCCTTCGAGTTCCTCCTCGACCGGCGCATCCTCCGCGTCGTCTTCGTTGACGAGCACGAGCACGGCCTTTTCGACCGGCGCGTCCAGGTTCTCGACTGTTTTCGACATACGGCCCTAGTTTGAGCGAATGGCGCGCGCTCCGATGAGACCTGAGGGCGAGATCCCAGCCCTCCCGCTCAGGGGAGGGCCGAATCGATTCACCGGCGACCTCGAATCTCGCCGTGCCTATTGGCCGTTGAACAGCTCGTCCGTATTCAGATTGCCGTCGCTGTCGATGTCGCCCAGGTTGTTGGCGACAAAGTCGGAGGCATTGAAGCCGTACCCGAACGTGCCGGTGCGCAGGATGGGCTTGAACACCTTCACGTGGAGATCGCACCAGAGGACGACGCCGACCCCGTTGTTCCGCCCATGGAATCCGGGATTCTGGTTGGAAGGAGGGTCGAGATAGGTGCTGCCCTCCAGAGTAGGAGTCGGATAGGCCCAGTTGTTGATCCGCGCGCAAGTCGCGAAGGCCACCGTCTCCGCGACCTTGTTGATCTGACCGTAGCTGAAGGGCACATCGGACTCGGCGTAGTCGGGAGGAGGGCCGTAGGTCGAAGGGCTGAGATAGACGTAGTTGTAGCCGTAGCCGGTCAGCCCAAGGGCTGTCCGCAGCTTGTTGTCGAAGCTCGGGTCGGACTGGATTCCCTGGTTTTTGGTGTAGGGATAGAGGAGCCCCAAATCGGGGCGCAGGGTCGTGCCGTCCCAATTGCCCCACCAGTAGGTCACGGTCGCGCCTGGCCCGTTCGTGGAGACGCGCATGAGCGTATCGTCCATATCGTTCGCGTACATCATCCAGGCGAGGCCGATCTGCTTGAGATTGCTGATGCTGGCGGTCTTTTTCGCGGCCGCTTTGGCTTGGGCGAACACCGGAAACAGAATCGCGGCGAGGATCGCGATGATGGCGATCACGACGAGGAGCTCAATTAGGGTGAAGGCCTTTCTGGAGGGGTATTGAGGTGTTGGGGTATTGGGGTATTGCCCCGCCCTTGGCCCCGGGCCCAATACCTCAATACCTTGAC
>DATJYD010000363.1:0-6061 GCA_035499755.1 Fimbriimonadaceae bacterium | reverse complement strand
TTCGTGCTCTACGGCGGCCTGTATCAGGCGATGATGGAGCAGGCAATGGCGGAGGCAAGCCGCTTCCGTGAGCACGATCCCAAGAACCCGTGCCAGGGCAATCTGATGTGGTCGTACAACGACTGCTGGGGGGAAATCGGGTGGTCGATCATCGACCACTACGGGCGGCCGAAACCGAGCTACTACGCGGTCAGGCGAGCCTACAAGCCGGTCAAGGTAATCGTGCGGTCGCGAGAGAACGACCTCGTGACGAGGGTCGTGAACGACGACATCATCGCTCACGACGTCGAGGTGACCTATGGCTGGATTCGGGTCGACGGCTCGGCGCGGGAGGTCAAGACGCGCCGTCTGAAGATCCCGCCCAACTCGATGGCCGAGATCGGAAAGGCGAACGCCTTGGACATACGTCGACCACCTGTCATTAATGGTCATCCCCTGGATCCGAAGGAGTGGATCTATGCGGCGACGATGACCGGGCCGGGGATCGAGGACGATCAGTCGACCTGGCTCCTCGTTCCCTGTCGCGAGTTGGCCCTGGCTCCGTCGAAGTTGAGGATCGAACGCAAAGGCGACGATCTGATCGTCTCCTGTCCGACTTACTGCGCGGGCGTTCATCTGCCCGAGGATTCGGGGGCGAAGATGTCGGACGATTACTTCGACCTTCTGCCCGGCGTCGCGCATGTCGTGCGCGTGCTGACGCCGGCGGATCACTACGACATCGAGGTGGCGATGCCGCGTTAGGCATTGGGGCGTCTCGGGTCCTAGGACTGAACGATGCGCCAAGCTCAAGAGGTGTAAGTTAGAACCCGATGCGAGCGACCTTCCTATGCCTGGCAGCCTGCGGGCTTGTGGCATCGGTGCACAGCGACGAAACCCTGACCCTCGATCAGGCCTTGGCTCTCGGCAGGCAACGAAACGGGACGATCGTGGCTGCTCTCCGCGAACTCGACGTCGCCAAGGCGACCTTGGTTCAGAGCAAAGCCGGCTACTATCCTTCCATTACCGCCTCCTACGGGTATTCCGACGACCGGATCGACGACTTCAAGGTTCCCCAATCCAATCCCCTTCGGGTTTCCCGCAGCCGGGGATCCGAGTCGACGATATCGGGATCGTGGACTTTGCTCGATACCGGGGAGCGGGCCCTGGGGGTGCGCTTCGCCTCGCTCGGACTGGATTCCCAGGCGTATGCGACGCAGCAGACTCTGCGGGCAACTCTGGTCGATGTCTACACCCGTTATGTCGAGGCACTGCGGGCGCAGGAGCTTCAGAAGGCGGCGCAAGCCGAGGTCGACCGCGCCCAAGAAGTCCTGAGCCAGGCGGAAGCCCAAGCGAAGGTAGGCGAGATCGCCCAGAAGGACGTGTTGCAGCCAAGAGCCGACGCTCTCAACGCTAAAGTCAGCTTTCTCGGCGCACAGAACGCGACCCTCACGTCGAGGGCGAGTCTCAAAGCCGGCATAGGCTGGGATCACACGAAGGATCTGCCGGAGTTGGCCCCGCTTCAGTCTGGAAGCGGCAACGTGGTCGAGCAACAGGAGCAAGCCGTCGTCGCTTCGGGACTCAAGGATAGACCCGACCTCATTTCCGAACGAAAGTACGTCGATCAACTGGCGGTAGCGGTCAGCCAAGCCCGTTTGGCGTGCGGCCCGACCCTCAATGCCGGCTACACCTTTACTCGGCAGAGCGGAGGATTCAACGACACGGGCGACAGCTATTTCTCGCTGCTTGTCTCCTATCCGCTTTTTGATGGATACAACCGGCGGGAAGAGGTGCGGATCGCGGAGGCCGACCTGGCCTCCGCGAAGGCGACCCTGACCCAGGCCGAGCGGGAAGCGGCCTCCGAGATCGAATCGCTGTTCGATGAGACGGCGCTGGACGCTCAGCGCATCGATGCCGCGAACCTCGCGCTCGAAGCAGCCCAAACCAACTTCGACAAGGTCTATCAGGCGAAGCAACTCGGGGCGCAGGGCGCCGACGTGGTGGCGGTTTCGACCGCTCAGGCAACTCTCGTTACCGCCGAAACGAATGCGATCCAGGCGCAGTACGACTACGCGATCGCGAAGGTGAAGCTCATGCTCGCAACCGGCAAACCCGTTCCGGGAGAGCCTTCGTGAGCGCGATGATCGAGGTTCAGGGGCTTGTCAAGGACTACCAGATGGGCAAGCTCTCGGTTCGGGCCCTTCGCGGAGTCTCGGTGAACGTGACCGAGGGCGAGTTCGTGGCCATCATGGGTCCTTCCGGTTCGGGAAAGTCGACCTTCATGAACATCCTGGGCTGTCTCGACCGGCCCACCGCGGGCGAGTACCGCCTGAACGGCGAACTCGTGAGCGCGATGGGCGACAATCAACTTGCCGAGATTCGCAATCGCTACATCGGCTTCGTGTTCCAGACCTTCAACCTGCTGCCGCGGGCAAGCGCGTGGAAGAACGTTGAGTTGCCCCTTCTCTACGGGGGAATAAAACACAGGGAGGCAAAAGCGCGAGCGTCCCTGGAACGGGTAGGTCTGGCCGACCGGGTGACCCATAAGCCGAACGAGATGTCGGGCGGGCAGCAGCAGCGCGTCGCGATTGCCCGGGCAATCGTGAACAATCCCGTGTTAATTCTCGCGGACGAGCCGACGGGGAACCTCGACACGCGCACGAGCGAGGAAATTATGGCCCTGTTTCAAGAGCTCAACGCCGACGGAAAGACGGTCGTCCTTGTGACGCATGAGGAAGACATAGCCAGGCACTGCAAGCGAGTGATCCGCTTCCGCGACGGGCATGTGGTCTCCGACGAGACGCTCAAGGAGCCTCTCGACGCGCGCGCCCGCCTCGCGACGCTGCCCGATCCGAACGCGTGATCCTCGATGTCAAGACACGCATGGGTCCGGTTTCGGTAGTACCCGTCGAATCTCACTAGCTCGGGCGCGTCCAGGCACAGCCCTTCCGACCTCAACCGTCCCTTGTTCTAAAGTGCGAGCGACGAACAAGAGCGAGTTTCGAAGGGTTTGCCCCTGACGCCCTTCCTGATCATCGAAGGAAACCTATGCAAAGCAAACGGCCTCCTGGCGATAAACGGGTTTTATGTTGCATTCCAGGACGCGATCTCATGCAGATAATGCAAAATAACTGTTAGCGAAACTCACAGGCATGTGGGTTCGCTTATGACGGGGAGGAGACGTGGAGAATACACTGGTTGGTCCGGTCGATGCGAAAGATCGCGTCGAAGTTACTATCAAGTTGCGGCGAAAGAACCGCGAAGGGTTTCCGACTTTGGAGGAGTTCCTCGACGGCAAGCGCATCCGACTCACAAGACAGGAACTCGAGGAGCGGTACGGCGGCAGCCACGAAGATGCCGCGCGCGTGCAAGCCTGGGCGAAGTCAAATGGGCTGTCAACAAGCCGGATTCACCTTGGCAAGCGGCGACTGGAACTGGTCGGCAGCGCTGAGAATATGGAAAAGGCCTTTGGCGTGAAGCTATCTCACTATACGCACGGTGCTACCGGCGTTGGATTTCGACGCCCTGAGAAGGAGGCGGCCGTGCCGCGGGAATTGAGGGACATCGTAGTCGGGGTATTCGGGCTTGACGAGACTCCCGTCATTCGCCGGCACATCACGAAGGCACGCCAGTTCAGAAGCTTGCAGGATCCCGCGGCCACAAACCCTTTCGCGTTTTATCCGCCTGAGGTCAGGGCCTTGTATCAGTTTCCGGACACGACGGGAAAGGGGCAAAAGGTCGCCATCCTCGAGTTCGGCGGCGGCTTTACGCAGGCAGAGTTGGACGTCTACTTCCAGAAGTACCTGGGCTTCAAGTCGACCCCGACCGTGAACCCGATCGTTGTGCCAGGTGGAAAGGAGATGATCGATCGCGAGGTAACGGGCGAAGTCTATCTCGATATCGAGGTGGTTGGCGGTATGGCGCCTGACGCGATCATAGACGTGTACTTCGCGGCCTGGACTGGAGACGGCTATCTCAAGGCGGTGGAAGATGCCATTCATAACGACGATTACGCGGCTATCTCGATAAGCTACGGGCTTAACGAGGACCTGCCTGCATCGGCCCAGCAAGCGGCCTGGCCCCAGCTTAAGGACAACGTCGACGAGGCTTTTGCCGAGGCGGTTGCGGTGGGCATTTCTATTTTTGTTTCAGCGGGTGATCAGGGGTCAGGCGACGGACAGGGGATTCTGGTGTATCAGGGTCAGGAGTTGGAAGTCACGGTTCCGGCGCCGGCAGCGCACGCGGAGTACCCGGCGAGCAGTCCCTATGCGACGGGAGTGGGGGGCACAATGCTCTTCGCTAAGGACGGGAAGATCACAAACGAGACCGTCTGGAACGAACTAGGGCCCGAGCGCGAGGGACCTCTCCTCGTGAGCCGGACTCAAACTCGGAACGGGCCGTTTTATCTCGGCGGCGCAACCGGCGGCGGAGTCAGCGACCGATACCCTGCTGTTCCCAGTTATCAAGCAGCGGCGGGTGTCAGATTCCAATCCGCCAACAGCCCCGCGACTACCGGAAGGTGCGTTCCCGATGTGGCAGGCAATGCGGGAGCGATGACGGGATACCTCGTGACACAGCCGCCAGGAAGCCGGAACCCAGTCGATGCGGTTGGAGGAACCAGCGCCGCAGCGCCCATGTGGGCCGCCCTGATGGCTTGCGTGAGAGAGGCATTGGGTCAAGTACCCGTGTTCTTCTTCAACGATTTCGCCTACGCTGCCGGTAAAAGCGGGGCCTTCAACGACATCGTCGAGGGAGTCAAGGTAGATCCACAGCAGCAACCGCCGGCCGTCACATTCACTCCAACGGGAGACAATCGGAGTTCGGTAGCGAAGGGGTACTTCGCGAGCGCAGGCTACGATCTGTGTACAGGCGGGGGCAGCCCAAACGGGCGTCAATTGCTAATCCAATTGGCCGAGTGGTTAAAGACTCAGCCGAAGTAAAGCCCGGTTGGGAATCGCGGGGAGTGAACGGGCGATGAGGGGGTGGGGGCGGAAGATCGCCTCACTCCTTCCGCAAGGCCACGATCGGATCGAGCTTGGCCGCGCTACGGGCGGGGTAGAGGCCGAAGATGACGCCGATCATCGCCGAGAAGGCGGCGGAGAAGATCGCGGCGCCAACCGAGAACGGGGTCGGCAGCCCGCCTTCCTGCGGCCAGTGCGCGGCCGCCGAGATGACCTTGATCAGAATCCCGAAGCACCAGGCGATGCCCATGCCGATCAAGCCGCCGAAGAGGCTGAGCGTCGCGGACTCGACGAGGAACTGGAACATGATCGTCGAGGAACGAGCCCCGACCGCCTTCCGCAGCCCGATCTCGCGCGTCCGTTCGGTCACCGAGACCAGCATGATGTTCATGATGCCGATACCCCCGACGAGGAGGGACAGGGCCGCGATCATGGTGAGAACGATGCCGGCGACGCCAAAGACGGCCGTCACCGTCTGGATGATCGTCTCGCTGGAATCGACGCGATAGATCCGCTTGTTGTCGGAGCGCACCATGAGGGCTCGCCACGCGTCGTCCATGGCTTGCTCTACCGTGTAACCGGCCTTCGGCTGAGCGCCGATGATCATCAGCTTGCGATCGCCCGTCCACTTCCACTGCAGCGTGGTGACCGGCATGCGGATGTCGCGGGCGTTGGTCTGACCAAAAACATCTTGACGCTTGAGGATGCCGACGACCTGCAGGGTGATTCCCGGGAGGTTGATGAACTGGCCGATCGCATCCTTGCCAGGAAAGAGGCGGTCGCGGATCTCCTCGCCGATCACGCATACGTTGGCGGCATCGGCGACGTCGGCGTCGTTGAACTGGCGTCCCTCTTCGATTTCTTCATCGTTGAGCTTGAACCACTGGTCGTCCTGGCCATAGACGCGAAGGTTGGTGGCTTGCTGGTCGCCTGCGGTGACCTTGTCGGCGGTGCCTTGGGCGAGCGGAGAGATGTCGGTCAGCGTCGGGCAATGGTCGCGGAGGAAGCTCACGTCCTCCATCCGGAGAGAATCGATCTGACTGATCACCTTTCCGCGCATACGGAGGCTCTGGTCGTACGAGATCAGAATGGTCTTAGCGCCGAGGCGGTTGAACTGGCCAGTC